>DATDKO010000227.1:0-6309 GCA_036519935.1 Rubrobacter sp.
CATCACGACCTCGGCGCTGCGGCTCCAGAACGCCGAGCCCGCCCCATCACTGCGGCGCCTGATGGCGAGCCTGTTGATCCTCAGTCCGAGAACACCAAGGAGGGCAGGGAGAAGTGTGAGCGCCGCCAGAACGGACACGAAGACAACGACAACGCCGGCCACCCCGATCGACCGCATGAACATAAAGGGGAAGAAAAGCAGGCCAGAGAGCCCGATCAGAACCGCCGTCCCCGAGAAGAAGATGGACCGTCCTGCGGTCGCAACCGTGCGCGGCACAGCCTCCCCGGTTGGGTAGTCCTCGAGCTCCTCCCTGAATCGGCTGACGAAGAACAGCGCGTAGTCTATGCCAAGCCCCAGACCGAGCATCGTCGAGAGCGTAAGCGTGAACACGGACATGTCGTAGATGCCCGCAATGAAGTACAGTGCGGCGAGCGTCGTCACCACGCTCGCGCCCCCGATCAGAACGGGCACACCGGCGGCAACGAGCGTGCCGAAGGCGAAGATGAGTATGATCACGGCGAACGGGAAGGCGTATTTCTCAGCCTCCTTCACATCCTCGTTGCTAGCCTCCTCGAGGTCCTGGTAGACGGCCGGCGCCCCTGTTACGTAGGTATCGAGCTTGTCGGAGCGGACCTTGCTCCTAACCTCGTCAACCACGTTGCGAGTCGCGTCGATAGAGACATTGGAGGTGACCACCGCGTAGGATTTCTTCCCATCCTGTGAGATAAAGCGAGAATCTTTGGAGCCGGCGTATGAGATGACCTGGCGTACGTCGTCCAGCTTGCGCACGCCCGCGAGCGAATTCTCCTGGGCCTTCTGGAACTCTTCGCTGCGGGCGGGGATACCGTCGCCGGTAAAGACCACGGTCAAGGTCGCCGGTGAGAGGCCGAACTCGCCCGACATTAGGTCCTGCACCCTCTCGGCCTCCGAGTTCGCGCCGTCGAACCCACCGCCCTTCAGCTTCCCCGAGAGCCCGGGGGCGAAGAATGAGCTCCAGATCAGGAGCATACCCCAGAGCAGCAAGATAGCCCACCGGAAGCGGTAGGCGAAGACGCCAATGCTATGGAATACGCTCACCCTGCCTGGTAGCCCTCTCTAAACGCCGCTCTCATCGGCGCTATGGTACTCGACCCGAGGAGAAGGAATGGTGTTCGGTTACACTGAAACTCTCCTCGGCAACGTGACTATCCCACGCGAAACCTCTAGCATTATTGCCGCGTTCCGCGGGGCAGGGTGAGGGCGAGGATAAGCCCTGGCAAGGGCAATACGGCTATAACGAGCATCGTCAGGGAGAGGCCGGCGTTATCCGCGACCAGGCCGAGCAGCGGCGCCCCGACACCGCCGAGCCCGATGGAGAGCCCCATCGTAATGCCGGCCGCGAGCCCGATGCGTCCGGGCAGATACTCCTGACCCATAACGACAGTAATGCCGAATGTCCCCACCGTAGCCGCCCCAACCAGCACGAGCATCGCCATGCCGAAGAAGGGACCGGCCAGCGTGAAGCAAGAGATCAGGGGCGGCAACACCAGCATCGAGACCACTAGTACCGTGCGCCTGCCGAACCTGTCGGCGAGGGGACCCATCGTCAGGGTTCCTGCAGCTCCGCCGAAGAGCATCAGCGTGAGGGCCGTGTTCCCGAGCGCCGGGGACACGTCGAGCACGCGCTCGTAATAAGAGGCGACGAAGGCCACGAGCCCGAAGTAGACGAAAGACCGCATTGTGACCACCCCGATCATACGCACGAAGGGTCCCCAGTGTTCGGGCGCATTGGCCACCGTCTTCCCTTCGGTTTCGACCGCCTCGGGTTTGAACCCGAGCATCCGAGGCAGCTCGTGGAACAGCAAGGCGGCCATAATGACGGCTGGCACGGCGAGGAACAGTACTCCTGGCAACCCGAAGAGGATGACGAGCGGCGTGGTCAGCACGGGTCCGAGGGCGAAGCCGGTGTTTCCGCCCACGGAGAAGAAGCTCATCCCGCGCGCCCGGCCCGATCCGGAGACGTAGTTGGCGAACCTCGCCGCCTCGGGGTGAAACGCGGCCACTCCGATACCGCTCAGAACGACACAAAGCAGGATCAGGGTATAGCTCGGCGCCAGGCCGACGAGCGCCATTCCGCACCCGGCGAGTAAGACACCGAGCGGCATGAGGGCGGGTACTGGCCTTCTGTCCGAGAAGATGCCGAACAACGGCTGCACTATCGACGAGCTCACCGTCGCGGCGAACAAGAGGGCGCCGGCCGCGGCCAGAGAGATACCCCGATCTGCGATCAGGAAAGGCAGCAAAGCAGCTACGGCTCCCTGATTCAGATCCGTGAACAGGTGGCCCGCCGACAGCCCCGCCATCGCCCGCCGGTCGACGCCTTTGTTGGGGATCTCGCTCACTACACGTTCCCTCTCCAGTAGCGGCAGTCGCCGAAAATCCTATCAGCCTTCTGAGATTTCGTAGGGCGCGAGCGTCAAAAAGCCGCCGGCGCGAAGCTCAGATAGCGCCAGCCACGTCTCCCCTATGGCGTCCAAAGCGGTCTGCGCATGCGCTCCGGGAGAAGGTCGTCCGCCTCGGGGCGGGTTGAACTTCCTCAGCACCCCCGGTACATCCCGCTCTATGCCACCGAGCTCCCTGGCCTTGCCAAGCGCCTCCCTGAAACCACCGGTCTCGTCGACCAGCCCGAGATCCAACGCCTCGGTACCCGTCCATACCCTTCCACCTGCGACGCCTTCGAGGTCGAAGAGCTCCATCCCGCGCCCCCGCGCGACTCGGTCCTTGAACTCGGTGTAGATGCGTCCGATCTGGCCTTCGATCACCCGCAGTTCGTCAGGGCTGGGCCTGCGGCTCGGGTCGAGAAGGCCGGCACGCGCCCCCCTTTCCAGGGCGACGGGGTTGATACCCAGCTTCTCGTAGAGTCCGAGCGCGACGGGACGGACGGCCAGCACGCCTATAGAACCCGTCAGCGTGCTGCGGCGTGCGACGACGTGGCTGGCCGCCGCCGAGACGTAGTAGCCACCCGAGGCGGCCGCGTTCCCCATGAGGACGACGACCGGTTTATTGGCGCTGATACGTTCGACCTCACGCCAGATGAGATCCGAAGCCAGCGCGTCGCCGCCGGGGGAGTCGACGTAGAACAACACGGCAGCGACCCTCCGGGCCTTCTCCGCCACCCGCAGCGCCGCGACGACGGACTCGCTGCCCGCCTGCTCCCCGCCGACGAAGGGCAGCGGGAAGGGCAGTCTCCTGCTCCGGCCCCGCACTATGGCCCCTGAGAGGGTGACGAGCGCGACCTTCTTTGGCGACCGCCTCCTGTAAGGCATGCGCAGGGACCCTTGAGCCCGGCCCCACTCCGCTAACCTGGCCCGCCGTTCCTCCGATCCGAACCTCGTCGGCAACTCGTCTTCGTAGAGGACTCCGTCGAGCAGGCCTTCCGAGAGGGCCTCCCGCGCGCCATATGGGGCAAGATCTATCCTTGCGCGAACCTCCCCGGGGGAGAGATCTCTGCCATCGGAGATCGCATCGACCACCTCTTCGAAGCGGCGGTCGAGTAGCCGCTCGGCCTGCTCGCGGGACTCACGCGAGAAATCGTTGCTGATGAAGCGTTCACCCGCTGACTTGTAAGGCGAGACGGCGACGACCTCGACTTCGAGACCTAGGTTGTCGAGGGCGTCCTTGAGGAAATCTACCCTGGCGCGCATACCAACGACGTTCAAGTCGGCGAGCGGGGTGGCCAGGATCTCGTCCGCCGCGCACGCGAGGTAGTAGGAGCGAATGTCCGCAGGATCCGCGAAATAGGCCACGACCCGGCCGCCGCGTGACCGGAACGCGAGGATCTCGCGGCGCAACTCTTCGATGGCGGCCCACCCTGCGTCGAGGTTCTTGATGCGCAACACGACCCCGCGCGGACGTCCGTCGGCGGCAATTCGGTCGAGCCACACGCGCAGCCTCTCCAGCGTCGGCGGGCTCGGGCCCTGGGACAGGCGGCGCCGGAGGAAGCCAACAGGCGTCTCGAACTCGGCTAGAGGGCCACTGACCTCGATCCACACGTACTCCGGCGGCCTGCCGAGTAGACTCGCACGGGCGTTACGAATCAGGCGCCAGAGGTTCACCAGGGCATCGATGATCAGCGACATCTGAAAGTATGGTACACCGCAGCACGAAAAACGCCGTATGATAAACTCGGAAACAGGAATGGTTACTGATCACCAGACAGCGCAGGAAGATACATCAAGCATGCTCGTACCCGACCTCAGGGAGAAGCTACGCAGGTCTGGCTACACCCTCACCTCCCAGCGCAGGGCCGTTCTCGAAGCCCTCTCCAAGGCGAAGGGACACCCTTCGGCCGAGGACGTCTACCTTATCGTCAAGCGCGAGAACCCGCGTGTGGCGCTGGGCACGGTCTATCAGGCGCTCTCGGTACTGGAAGAGGTCGGCATCATAGGCTCCAAGCACTGGGCCGAATCCCCAACGCGCTACGACCTCAACGTGGAGCCGCACCTGGACATCAGGTGCATCAGTTGCGGCGAGGTCTCCGAGGTCCCCGGTGTCGCACTTGGCGGCGTGGAGGAGCGCATCCGCAACAATACTCCTTACAGGGTCACCCGCGCGACGATGGTCGTCGAGGGCCTGTGCCCTGCCTGCATCGACAGCTAGTCAACAGGGTCTTTACCCCGAGCCTGCCAAGAGTTACCCTTTCGACCAATGTGGAGTTGCGGGTAACACAGGAGAAGCGATCATGAGCGAGGATCCCAGGGATAAGGCGGCCACGCTCGCTGAGGGCATGGAGGCGGCCGGCGTCCTGATCGAGAACCTGGAGCAGGAGGTGGCCGACCTCAGGAGCGACCTGGACCAGGCGGCTGTGGCGCTGAAAGCCGCGCAGGAGGAGGTCTCCTCCCGGGCCGGCGCGCTGGAGGAGAAAGAGCGAGCCCGCGTCGACGCCGAAAGTGAGGTCGAAGACCTCAGGGCGGAGATCTCCGCCCTCAAACAGCAGCACTCGGACGAGCAGCTCCGCATCAGCAACGAACACATAGAGGAGCTCGCAGAGGTTCGCCGCAGGCTCGAAGAACAACGACAAACCGACGTGGATGCGGTCTCCTCCGGGACTCGCCTCGACACCATCAAGGAAGAGTTCAGGCGTGAACGCGAAGCCCTGGAGGCGCGGTACAGGGAGGAGATCGAAGCCCTGAAAAAGGCCTCCGAACATTGGGAGGAGCAGCTCAGGACATCTTACCAGGAACAGGAGGCGCGCCACGCGGCCGAGCTCGAGTCGGCCCGCAGCGCGGCCGCGGAAAGAGAGGATGCCCTGGAGCGTTCCCTTAGTGAAGACTTCGAAAGGAGGCTGGCCGAGGAGCGGGGCACTTGCGACGATCGTCAGACGGCGGCCGTGCAGGCCCTGAGGAGCGCGGCGGCAGAGAGAGAGTTGGAACTCCAGAACGTCGTAGGGACGCAGCAAGGTGAGATAGAGTCGCTGCGCGTCGAGCTCGAAGCGACCCGCCGCAGCTCGGAGGAACGACGCAAAGAGGATCTGCGGCGGGTAAAGACGCTCGCCGAGGGGCGTGAGAACGACCTGAGGAAGACCCATGCGACCAGGCTCGCCGAGGCGAAAGACTCGGCAGATAAGAGGGTCGCGGCCCTCCAGGCCCAAAGAGAGGCAGATAACAGGGCGCTCAGGGCGCGCCACGAGGAGGAGACCGCGCGCCTCGGGCGCGAGCACGAGGCGCGGCTTGCGGCCCAAGACGAGCGCAGGAAGGCGGAGACATGGGCACTCGAAGAGAGATTGAGGGAAGCCGCGGTTCAGCGTGAGACCGAAATGCGCGCTTACACGGCCCGCCTGACGGAGCTGGAGGCAGCCAGGCTGTCCCAGAAGTCTTCCTCACAGGAGGATCTGGAGCGGGTGGTAGAGCGTTTCGGGGCGGAGATCTCCGATTTCGAGAACCGCATCACTGAGCTGGAAGGGGCCCTGGAAGAGTCCGAGGCCCGCAGGAACGAATCGGAGACCGTACTCGACGAGATCCGCGCCGGCGGTGAGGATTCGTCCGGGATCACAGCCGGGCCCGACGATGCCGCAGACGAAGAACCGAATGGGCCTCTGGAGGATGTCGAGGCGCAGAACATACTGGCCGAGAAGCAGATCGAAGACCTGGAGGCGAGGCTCTCTGAGGCCAGAGAAGAGAGCCGGCACAACGCTGAAGAGTTACAAAGAGCCCTGGAAAGCCTCGACCGGCTCTCCGATCCGGCACGCCGGCTCAGGGAGGGCATAGCGCTCTTCAACGAGAGCGAGCACGCGAGGACGGTAGCGTCCATCTCGAAGGCCTTCGGCCTCCC
>DATDKO010000228.1:0-13589 GCA_036519935.1 Rubrobacter sp.
TGACTTGCGTATTGCCGGCGGGAAGGGTAGAAGAAGCAGTAAGAGTTTTGCACAGGGACTTCGAGTTGGAGGAGAGAGATGTTTAGCGGCGCGTTCACGGCCCTCGTCACACCTTTCAGGAACGGGGAGGTGGACGTCGAAGCCTTGGAAGGTATGGTCGAGTTCCAGATCCACAGTGGCA
This sequence comes from Rubrobacter sp., assembly GCA_036519935.1. Lineage (GTDB taxonomy): Bacteria > Actinomycetota > Rubrobacteria > Rubrobacterales > Rubrobacteraceae > Rubrobacter_D. The sequence goes on from DATDKO010000228.1 coordinate 182, forward strand.
TCCACGGTCTCGTCCCCTGCGGGACTACGGGCGAGACCCCGGCCATGACCGAGGAGGAGGACCGCATCGTCATAAATACCGTGGTCAGGATCGCAAACGGGCGGGTGCCTGTTATCGCGGGCTCTGGATCCAACAGCACGGACATGGCGATCAAGTACACGAAGATGGCGCAAGAGGAGGGTGCTGACGGCTCCCTCCAGGTCGCCCCCTACTACAACAAGCCGACCCAGGAGGGGCTGTACAGGCACTTCGCCACGATAGCAGAAAGCACGGATCTACCCATCATCCTCTACAACATCCCCGGCCGGACGGCCGTGACCGTCTCCGCCGAGACCATAGCCCGCCTCGCCGAGCTCATCAACATCGTCGGGGTCAAGGAGTCGACACTCTCCATGAACATGGCTAGCGACATAAAGAGCCTCTGCGGCGAGGAGTTCGCCATCCTCTCCGGAGATGACCCGATGACGCTCCCCATGATGTCGCTAGGGGGACACGGTGTGATCTCCGTCGCCTCCAACGTCGCCCCTGCGGCCGTCTCCGACATGGTAAACGCCCTCTCGATGGGCGACTGGGAAAGAGGCCGCGAGCTCCACTACGAGCTCCTGCCGCTCTTCCGCGCGCTCTTCGTCGAGACCAATCCTATCCCCGTCAAGACGGCGTCCTCGATCCTCGGCCTGTGCTCGGACGAGATGCGGCTGCCGATGATCCCACTCCAGGGCGAGAACCTGGACACCCTTCGTCGGGTGATGGAGGAGTCCAACCACCTCCTCCCGACCCCTGAAGAAGTTTGACCAAAATAGCCGTAATAGGGGCTGCGGGCCGCATGGGCCGCGAGCTCTGCCGCGCATCCCTCGAAACGGAAGGGATCGAACTGGAAGGCGGCACTGTCAGAGCAGGCGCCCCCGAGCTCGGCTCCGACCTCGGCGACCTCTGTGGCTCTGGGAAGACAGGGGTGACCGCAACGGAAGACCCGCCCGAATCCGCAGAGGTCCTGATCGAGTTCACCACCCCGGAGGCGACCGTAGAGCACCTCTCCTACGACAGACCGCACGTCATCGGGACAACAGGCCTCTCTGCTGAGCATATGGAGAGGCTCGAGGAGGCTTCGCGCAGCGTCCCCATCGTACGCGCCCCGAACATGAGCGTCGGGGTTAACCTGTTGCGCGAGGTGGTGCGCGAGATCTCGGCCAAGCTCGGCGAGGGCTACGATATCGAGGTCGTTGAGGCCCACCACAGGAACAAGAAGGACGCGCCCTCGGGCACAGCCCTGTTTCTCGCCCGCGCGGCCGCCGAAGGAAGAGCAATGAACCTGGACGAGGTCGTCGTCTACGGGCGGGAGGGTCTGGCGCCCCGGCAGGAAGGTGAGATCGGAATCCACGCCCTGCGCGGCGGCGCGGTGGTCGGGGAGCACAGGCTCACCTTCTACTCTGGGGGGGAGGAGGTCGAGATCGCCCACCGCGCCCTCTCCCGCCGCACCTTCGCCGATGGCGCCCTCAGGGCCGCGCGGTTCGCGGCGAACGCGCAGCCCGGCCTGTACTCTATGGCCGACGTGCTCGAAGACTTCTGAGAGGAACACATGACCGACGCTTCCGCCGTACCCCTGATCCCACGCGAAATCCTCTTCGGTAACCCGCAGAATGTAGAGCCGCGCCTTTCCCCTGACGGAGAACGCCTCGCCTACCTGGCCCCTAAAGACGGCGTCCTGAACGTCTGGGTCGGTCCGGTGGGGCTCCCCGCCGGTGGCGACGACTTCGAGCCGGTGACGGACGACAAAAAGCGCGGCATCAGGGTGTACTTCTGGGCCGAGGACAACACCCACATCGTCTACCTCCAGGACGAGGGCGGCGACGAGAACTGGCGCGTGCACGCCGTGGATGCGTCCACCAAACAGGACCGCGACCTGACGCCCTTCGACGAGGTGCAGGCCCAGATCGTGGACAGTAGCCGCCACTTCCCCGATGCGCTGCTCGTCGCGCTGAACAGGGAGAACCAGGAGCTCCACGACGTCTACCGCCTCACCCTCTCGACGGGCGACCTCGAACTCGTCGCCAGAAACCCTGGCAACGCCGTCCGCTGGGTCATAGACGCACACCTCAGGGTGCGCGGCGCGATGGCGGCCACGCCGGATGGCGGCTTCGATTTGCTCCTGCGCGAGGGCACCGGCGAAGATGCGGGCTGGCGCAAGCTACTCGGCTGGGACAAGGAAGACGCGCTCTCGAGCGGGCCCGTAGGCTTTACCGAGAGCGGTGAGAAGATGTACCTCATAGACTCCCGCAGGGCGAACGCCTCCCGACTCGTCCTGCTCGACCTCGAACGTGGCGAGACGAAGACGCTGGTCGAGGACCCGCGCTACGATGTCGGCCGGGTCGTTAGGCACCCCGAGACCCACGAGGCACAGGCCGCCGCCATCGAGCGCGCGAGGACAGAGTGGGTAGTGCTCGACGACGACATCAGGGAAGACTTCGAGGTCATAGGTGGCCTTGGCCGCGGAGACTTCGGCGTGACGAGCCGCGACAGGGCGGACGAGAACTGGATCGTCGCTTTCACCGCCGACGAAGGTGGCGCCTCCTACTACACCTACGACCGCAACAACAAACGCGGCAAGCATCTCTTCGACGCCCGCCCCGACCTTGCGGAGTACACCCTCGCCAGAATGGAGCCCATCTCCTTCGTCTCCCGCGACGGCCTCACCATAGAGGGCTACCTGACGCTCCCGCCACGAAGTTCCGGCGGGCCCATGCCGATGATCTTGAACGTACACGGCGGTCCCTGGGTGCGCGACGGGTGGGGCTATGATCCCGAGGCGCAGTGGTTCGCCAACAGAGGGTACGCGTGTCTGCAGGTGAATTATCGGGGGTCGACTGGATACGGCAAGGAGTTCTTGAACGCGGGGAACAAGGAGTGGGGCGGCACGATGCACGACGACCTGGTTGACGCGGTCGGGTGGGCCGTCCAGAGGGGCGTGGCTCACCCCGAGCGGGTCGCCATCTACGGCGGCTCCTACGGCGGGTACGCAGCGCTCGCCGGGGCCACCTTCACGCCTGACCTCTTCCGGTGCGCCGTCGATATCGTGGGTCCTTCGAGCCTGATCACCCTGATAAACAGCATCCCGCCTTACTGGAAGCCGCTCCTGGCGACCTTCCACGAGCGGGTCGGTAATCCCGACACCGAAGAGGACTTCCTGAAGAGCCGCTCCCCCCTCTTCTTCGTAGACCGCATCAGGATACCGATGCTCATAGCCCAGGGAGCCAACGACCCACGCGTAAAACAGGCCGAGTCGGAGCAAATAGTCGCCGCCATGAAGGAGAAAGGCATAGACTACGAGTACCTGCTCTTCGAGGACGAAGGCCACGGTTTCGCCCGTCCGGAGAACCGTCTGAAGTTCTACGCAGCCGCAGAACGCTTTCTGGCCAAACACCTCGGAGGACGAGCGGAAGAGTAGAGGGATTCTTCGGGCGGGGAGCAGCTCAGTCTGCTGACTCTGGACCGAGCTCGTCCTCCCCAGATGAGACCACGGTCTCCACCCAGCTCGCGTCTATGCCCATCTTGCTCGCTATCTCCCCATCAGAGAGGCCGAGCCGCCGATAACGTTCGACCTCCTCTGCCAGACAGACTTCGCCGCGGTCTTCCAAGCTCTCTCCTCGACTTCCAGGCTATTTTGAAGTGGCGTTTCGAGGGTACCACAGACACGGGTCAGGCCGTTCAGCCGGTCGAGGGCAACTTCAGGCTCATGCCGGGGTAGATCTCATACCCCGAGAGATCGTTCGCCTCGCGGATGGCCTCCACCTTCGGCCTCGGATCCTCCCAGACCGCGGTGTGCTCTATTGCTATTCCCCAGAGCGTATCTCCAGGCGCAACGGTGTAGTGGACGGGCTGCGGCTCAGCCCCTGCCACGCCACCCACGTACATGGCCACGGCGAGGGCGGCTGCAACGAACAAGGCCCCGAGCCTGCGACGGCGATATTTCCCGCGGTCTCTTCTCACCGGGGGAATATACGGGACGATTGTTCGGTTCCCAACGGTATTTTCTCGCCGCCACCACGCGCAGGCCGTCAGGTAGAATCCGCTCTATGCGTTTCACCAAGATGCAAGGCTGCGGCAACGATTTCCTCATCTTCGATCCTGGCGAGGTAGAGGGGACGGATCTCCATGACCTCGCCACGAAAGCCTGCGACAGACACTTCGGCGTCGGGGCCGACGGTATCCTTATCCCCGCTCCCTCCGGGACCGCCGATCTGGAGATGATCTACCTGAACTCTGACGGCTCATACTCTGAGATGTGCGGCAACGGCCTGCGTTGCCTAGCCCGCTACGCGAAGGACCGCGGTATGGTCGGGGGCGAAGCCATGACCGTCGCCACCGGCGCTGGGATCAAGAAAGTCCTCCTGTTCGATGATGGCTCCTCGCGGGTGGACATGGGAGCGCCCCGCTTCGCCGCCGAGGTCGGAGTCGGCGGCTTCGGCTTTCTGCGCGTCTCGATGGGCAACCCGCACGCGGTAGCCTTCCTGGAGAGCGAGGCCGCGGTCGAGACGCTGGACCTTGCTACTGTTGGACCGCCTATCGAAGAAGACCCCGTCTTCCCCGAGAAGACGAACGTAGAGTTCGGGTTCGCGCGGGGCAGGCACGACGTCAGGATGAGGATCTGGGAGCGTGGCGCCGGCGAGACCCTCGCCTCGGGTTCAGGCTCCTGCGCCGTAGCAGTCGCAGCGGTAAGGCTGGACCTCGCCCAGAGCCCCGTCAGCGTACGTATGGACGCCGGCACGGTGCAGATAGAATGGTCCGGCGATGGCGAACCCGTATACATAGCGGGCCCCGCCGAGTACGTCTGCGAAGGAGAACTGGTACTGCGAAGCTAACGAGACCTGCAAGTGAGGCCGGCCCTTCCGCAAGCGTCACTAGCGCGAATCAAGAAGCCGAAATGCTGAAGTGCGCGGTATTCGGGAAGTTCCTTCCCGAATACCGCTTACCGGATCTCGACCAGGCCGTGACGGGCGGCGAATACCAGGGCTTGGAGCCGGGAGTGCACGCCCATCTTGTTCAATATGTTCATCATGTGGGTGCGCTCTGTATCCACGCTCATGTGCAATCTGGCCGCTATCTCCTTGTTCGAGAGACCCTCGGCGAGCTTCTGCAGGACCTCCCTTTCGCGGGGTGTGATCTGCTCGATGCTCGCGCGCGCTTCTACCACTTCTTCGCGGTTCTGTCCGGCCAGGCGGAGCAGCGCGATCAGCTCATCCTCGGAGAGCAGAGTCTCGCCCTCGCCAAGGCGTCGCGTGGCATCGAGTATCTCGTCGACATCGGCTGACTTGTGCAGGATGCCGGCCGCCCCGGCCTCGACCGCCCTGGCGTGCTCCATCCTTTCCAGGCTCGCGGTCAGGACGAGCGCCGCGAAGTCCGGGTTGGCTTCGCGCAGCTCTTCGATCAGCTCGGTGCCCTCCCCATCCGGTAGGGTGAGGTCTATAACCCCGAGGTCGGCCTCAGAGCCATCCATCGCCCGGCGCGCCTCGGCGAGTGTCCCTGCCTGGGCGACTACCTCGAACTCGGGCTGCTGGTCGAAGACGAACGCGAGTGTCTGACGGAACGAAGCGTGATCCTCTACAAGCAAGATTCGACGCATCTCCCCTTCGCACACCTCTCTTGTGATCCCTCGCACGAAAACAATATACCAGCTTTGGCAGCGTAGACGCTGCCGGCTCAGGCGTTCGAGCGTTCTCCGGTCTCCCCGCCCGTCAGTACACCCAGCCTCACCCTGAGAAACACACGGGTTCCAACGCCCTCCCTACCCTCCACCTCGAGCTCTCCACCGAGTGCGAGGACGCGCTCGCGCATCCCCGTGAGTCCCATCCCGTAAGACGTCTCAGGCCCGAAACCCCTGCCGTCGTCCTCGATCTCCACGAGGACCTCGCCGTTTACCATACCGAGGGTGACTACCGCGTGCCTAGCGTCTGAATGGCGCCTGACGTTGGCCAGCGCTTCCTGGACGACGCGAACCACCTCGACACCGGCAGGCCCGGAGATCGTGGCCGGAAACCCATCTTCCACGATCAGCTCGAACTGGCAGCCTTCGCCGATCTGGCGGTTCAGTTCGACGATTGACTCCACGGCGCGGACCAGAGGCTGCTCCCTGGCACTCTCCAGCCGCAGGTCGTAGATAGCGTCGCGCAGGCCCCCGACCGCCCTTTTGAGCGCCTCTAACTGGTTTTCCGTCTCTCCGGCGCGGTCAACACCCTCAGGCATCCTCCGGAGAACCTGCATTGACTGAAGGGCGTACGTGAGGTCCTGCAAGACCACGTCGTGCAACTCGCGGGCTATCCGCCTACGTTCGGCCTCCCTGATCTGGCGCAGGGCCTCTTCGGCCCGCTTGCGCTCGGTAATGTTCTCTACAGTACCTTCGTAACCCGAGATACCTCCACCGGCGTCATAGATGGCGCGCGCGTTGGCCGAGACCCACACAAGATCTCCGTCTTTACGGTGCATCTGTACCTCGAAGCCGCTCACGAAGCCATCCCGCAGCGCGAGCTGGTAGAACTCCTCCCTGCGTCCCGGTTCTACGTAAAGCTGGTCCCTGATGTTGGAGATGGCCCCAAGCAGCTCCTCGGAAGACTCGTAGCCCAACATTCTGGCCATCGCGGGGTTCGCCGTCAGAAACCGTCCGTCGACGCTGGTCTGGAAGATTCCTTCAACGGCATTCTCGAAGATCGAACGGTACTTCTCCTCGGCCTGCCGGCGCTCGCGGCGCACGTCAGCGTCCCTGAGCTCCCGCTCGATGGCGCTGTTGAGCCTGGCCAGATTATCCTTCATGAGGTAGTCGTGGGCACCGGCTTTCATAGCCGAGACGGCTGCGTCCTCGCCGATCCGGCCGCTCACTATAATAAAGGGCAGGTCCACAAACCCCTTACGCCTGAGCAACCCCAACGCCGCCAACGAGCTGAAGGCCGGCATGGAATGGTCGGAGATGATGAGATCCCAACCGCGTCCGTCGAGCGCGGCCTCCATGGCCGCCGGGGTGTCGACCCGCTCCCAGGCAGGGTCGTACCCGCCCCTACGCAACATCCTCACCAGGAGCAGGGCATCGTCCTCGGAGTCCTCGACGAGCAAGACTTTGAGCGGCATACCCATTCAGGCACAAGCCCCGCAAGCTCTGCGCAGGCCACAGCGCATGTTTCTACGCGCGTATAGCGAGCAAAGGTCCGACCGCTCTTCCGCCGTCACGATAATCAGTGTAACTTCCATCACATCAAACTCTATTCTATTGTTACCCGGGCGCCGGGGCAACTCGCCGCCAGAGGGCAAAACATCCAAAAATAACTCATTTGGGGGATGCGGTGGCGTCCCTTGCAGGGCTATCATGGCGGGGCCTGGATACAGGCAACCCCAAGACCGGGACGGAAGGAGAGAAGATGCAACAAGACCCCAACCTCGGCGGTGAGCGAAAACGAGTTTCCGAAGACCAGGTCGGAGCCTCGACGCAGACGATGAGCGCGCAGGACGAGCGAACGTGGTCCGTAATCGCCCACCTTAGCGTGCTCCTGGCGCTTATTGGCCTTATGCCTTTCGGGGCCCTGCTCGTCTGGCTGCTGTACAAGGACCGTTCCCGGAAGGTGCGCTTCCACGCCCTGCAGGCGCTCTGGTACCAGATAGCCTGGATCGTCATCTTTATCGTTTACGCCCTCGTTACGGTAGTCCTCTCGATTGTGACGCTCGGCATAGGCGCCATCGTGCTGGTCCCGCTTGGGTTCGTGCTCGCCATCGTGCCCCTGGCCCACGGTTGTTACGCAGCCTACAAGGTGAGCCAGGGCGTAGAGTACCGTTACCCGTACATCGCGGACAGGATAGAAGGCCCGCGGGGCGTAGCCTGAGGCGCTCCCCGCCTGGCAAGGCCTGAGGGCAAAGCGAGATGCCGTGCCGATACACCAGAGTACGCGAGAGAACCAGGACACGCAGACCCTTCGGGGATGGGCTCGGGGCGAGATGAGTACCAAGGTCATCCTCCTGGTCGAGGACAACCCAGACGACGAGCTGCTCACCCTGCGGGCGCTAAAGAAGACCGGTGTTCAGAACGAGGTCGTGGTGGCCCACGATGGGGTCGAGGCCCTCGATTACGTTTTCGCAAGCGGCCTCTATTCGGGGAGGGATCCCACCGTCATGCCGCAGTTGATCCTGCTAGATCTCAAGCTGCCTAAAGTGGACGGGCTCGAGGTACTCAAGCGCCTGCGGTCAGACGAGCGTACGCGGCGCTTGCCCGTGGTCATCCTAACTTCGTCCAGAGAGCAGCAGGACATGCTCGACGGCTACGGCCTCGGCGCCAACAGCTACATACGCAAGCCGGTAGATTTCGAGCAGTTCGTCAGGACTGTCGAGCAACTCAGGCTCTACTGGCTGGTACTGAACGAGGCCCCGCCAGGGGTCGTATAGAAGGTCAGCACGCTCCGGCCTGCGGCAGCGTGCTGGAATGCTGAATTGCTCAGATTCCCTCGTTCAGTTCGGCTTCGAGCTCGTCCACGAACTGACGGGCGGTGCGGCCCGAACGTCCGGCGTGCCAGCGATCCCACAGGAGGGCGCGCTCCCGCAGGTCTTCTGCAGGAATCGTTAGACCGCGTTCTCTGGCGAGTCCGGCTACGATCTCCAGGTAGCGTGCCTGGTCGGGAGAGGGGAAGGTCAGGCGCAGTCCGAAGCGGGCAGCAAGGGAGAGCTTCTCCTGCATGGTGTCGCGGGCGTGCACGTCGTCGCCTGCGGAACCGTCGCCACGTTCGGAGAAGGTCTCCCGGATCAGGTTCCTGCGGTTGGAGGTCGCGTAGAGCCTGACGTTCTCGGGCGGCTCTTCGACGCTGCCTTCGAGAAGCGCCTTGAGAGCCTTGTACTCGACCTCGTGCTCCTCGAAGGAGAGGTCGTCGACGAAGAGCACGAAACGCCGGCCACGCCCGCCAAGGACCTCGAGCACCACCTGCAGCTCCGCGAGGTCTTCCTTCTTCACCTCGACCAGCCGCAGCCCCAGGTCCGCGTACTCGTTCATGATAGCCTTGACGGTGGAGGACTTGCCCGTCCCCGGCAGGCCGTACAGGAGTGCGTGGTGGGCCGGCAGCCCGGCGAGAAAACGCTCTGTGTTCCTGATCAAAGGCTCCCGCTCGCGCTCGTAGGCGACGAGTTCGGCGAGGCGCACAGGGTCAGGACGAGAGACGGCCAAAAGTCTTCCTTCTCGCCAGAGGAAAGCTCTGTGGCGGCCGTAGGGTCCGGCTCCATGCCTGGCGTAGTGGCCGGCCAGAAGCTCTGCGCACGCTCCCCAGTCCTCCGCCGCCGAGAGCTTGCGCGCGATCGTGCGACGCGGAGAGTCGTCCACAGGCTCGGGACTCGTCCAGGGGACCCAGATGCCGGACAGGGCAGGCACGGCTGACTCGACCCTGCCGAGCAAGACAGCCGCGTCAAGCGCGAACATCTCCCTGAGCGTGAGCAGATCCCGCCGTGCCTGCTCGAGCACGGACGGATTGGCTTCCCCTTTCTCAGCCCCGAGGCTGAACGGGTTCTCATCGTCGAGGACCCTTCCCACGAGATGTGACTGCCAGGCGTCAGGGAGCAGACGCTCCTCTTCGAGGGCGAGCCCCTCCCACAACCGTCCGAAAACCCTCGCAACAGCGCCAGCGTCAGGGCGCTCCTCCTCCAGCAACTCGAGGAGACCCAGTAAATCCCGCGCAACGGCCGAGTCCAGAACACCGCGCAACGTCGCGATCCCTCGCGCCCTGATCAGAAATCCCCGCATGTCCCCGCGCCCCATAACGCATGTTAGCACGCTCCGGCCTCGCCTCAGCTTGTCAGCTCGGCGGCTACGGCGGCGTGCTACGTATAAATATCTCGTCGCCTGAAGACTAGCGTGGCCAAGAGCAGGAGTGCGAGTGCGACGAGGGTTATGCTGCCAAAGTGTGCCCAGTCCATGCCGTTCTCGATGGCTGAACCGTAGTAGTAGAAGACAGAGAGAGGCCGCCAGTCTTCGAGGTCTTCGGAAGCCCTTCCTATGGTGTCTATAAGGTACATGCCGAAGAGCAGGAAGGCGGGGATGGCTATGGCGAGACTTCTGCGGTGGAAGAAGGCCGAGCATAGCAGCGCGAGGGCGCCGAACATGATGCATATGGGCCACAGATTGAGGACGGCCTCAGCCACCTCTCGCAGGGAGAGTTCAACGCCTGTGAGGACGGCCGTGCCCCACGTCAGCAGGCCGACGATGGCGCAGATCCCGAGTAGCGAGACGGCCACGGCGACGAAGGTGCCCGCGACGAGCTGCCAGCGGGGCAGGGGGTTGCCGAGAAGGACGTCTATGGTGCCGCGCTCCTCGGCCCCTGCCAGGGCGTTCGCGAGCGCGAGTATCGGGAAGAAAGACAGCGCCAGCGGCGCGAGCCCGAAGACCTGAGAATGGAGGTAGTTGGCAGGGTCGCCCAGGTCAGTTACGCCGAAAGCCTCGAGCATCCCCTTCGGGTAGGCCTCCATCAGTTGGTTCAGCTGATCCGCGCTCCCCTCGATGGCCGTGAACGAGGCGACCATCGCGGCGCTGTAGAGCCCGAGCGCTGCTCCCCAGATGATCACACCCCGCAACTGCATCCTGACCGTGTGCGAGACGAGCGCGAACAATGTCCACCCGGGCCTTGCGGTACGTCGTCTTCCCTTCTCGCCGCGATTCAGAACCACGCTCATCGCACCTCTCCGTCCTCCCGCTCGTAGTAGGTGAGGAAGACCTCCTCGAGGCTGGGCCGCTCGTACTCCATGTTCACGAGCCTGTGCCCGGCCGCCAGCTTGACCATCTCGTCGAGGTTGTCGTAGAGGGTGAAGGAGATCCTCTTCCCACCGCCCCTGAGATCCCTGACCCCGGAGAGCGCCGCAAAGGGCTTCGGATCGACGTCTTCTGCGAAAGTAAGGACGACATGCCTGAAAGACTTGTCTATTAGCGTCTCCGTCGTCTCGACAGCAGCGAGCCTACCGCCGCGGATGATCCCCACCCTGTCGCATACCCGCTCGACCTCGGCAAGGTTGTGCGAGGAGAAGAAGACCGTGCGCCCCTCGTCCCTGACCTCCTCGATGATGTCGAGAAACTCCTCTTGCACCAGCGGGTCGAGCCCGCCGGTGGGCTCGTCGAGCATCAACAAAGGCGGCCTGTGGAACATGGCCTGCACGAGCCCTATCTTCTGCTTGTTCCCCCGCGATAGCCTGCGCATCGGACGGTGTAACTCGGCCCCTAGCCTCTCTGAGATCTCGTGCGCGTAGCGAAGGTCTCTGACGCCGCGCAACCTGGCGAAGAACTTGAGAAGGCCCTCTCCGGTCATCTTGTCCTCCAGGGTGAACTCCCCGGGCAAATTGCCTACCCTTGCCCTTATCTCCACGCTGTCTTTTCTGATATCCAGGCCGAAGACCTGGCCACGCCCACCCGTAGGCCGCAAGAACCCCAGCAGGGTCCTTACCGTCGTGGTCTTGCCTGCCCCGTTGGGCCCGAGGAAACCGAAGACCTCCCCTTCCTCGACGGCGAGATCCACATCCTCTATGCCCCGCGCTTTGCGGCCGTAGGCCTTGGTAAGCTTCTCGGTCTCTATCGCCAGGCTCATCAGTTCCTTCTATCCTACCGCTCCAACACGGCGGGCATCTCCTTCGGGGTGGTGAAGCGAGAGTTCTTGGCTCTGTTCGTGTGCTAGTGGGTAGTGAGGTAGTCCTCGATGCCCACCCTGAGGGCTTGCGCTATCTGCTGCTGGCGTGTCCCCGTGCCGTTGGAGAGGAGCTGTCCTTCTCTATCGTTCGTGATAAAGACGGTCTCGGCTATAGTCGCTGGCATGTTGCGGATCGCGGCGAGGATTGCTGCCAGCACCGTCGCCCATGCCCTGAAGGGACCCGAGTATGTCATTTCCTATCCTTTCCGATCGGGTTTATCAGCCGCCGAAGAGGCGAGACCAGAAGCCGCGGTTCTTCATGGCGTTGAGCTCGGCTTCGAGGCGGACCCGGTCTTCGGAGAGGGCCGATTTCTCCTCCGTGAGGTCCAGCTGTTCCTTGAGGAGGCGTTCGCGCTCGGACTGTAGTGTGGCTTTCTCCTCTTCGAGGGTGGAGATCGTCTTCTCCTGCAGTTCGCGCTGGAACTCGACGAGGTTGAGGCGTTCGATCTCGGACCAGAGGCGGTCGATCTCCATCCTCGCCGCGTCGCGCTCCTGGCGGATCTCTTCTATCTGACGGGTCCGCTCTTCGAGGCGGGTCTTGTAATCCTGACCCTGCTGCAGGAGCCGCTCGTAGCGCTCGAATGGCACGGCGGGGAGCCTGGAGTTGCCGGCGGACTCGTCCCCCATAACTTCACCCTCGAAGATCTCATCCTCAGCGGATTCGGCGCCAAGCTCACGCGCGAGCCCAAGGACATCTTCCAGGTGAAAGACGTATTCTCCTTCCTCCCCGCCTTCGGAGCGAAGCCTTCCCTCTTGCGCAAAGCGCCTGATCGTCTCGGGCGGGACGTCCAGAACGGCCGCCGCCCCGTTGAGCCCGATGATCTCCTGGCCCTTGTCCATGAGATCATTTTACTTGATTGAGGTATCAGGCTACAGGTGTCAGGTTGCAGGTTAGCGCTATTACATAGCGAAAAGTTCCCCATCAGACCTCAGCCGAAGCTGTGCCGTGCCGTCCAGCCAACTCCAACCTGAAGCCTGTAACCTGTTCTCAGGCTCTGACGACCTCGCCGCCCTCGACCTTCACGGGGATCTCGGGCAGCGGCCTAGGGGCCGGGCCCGCAACTACCGCGGCGCCATTGGCCGGATCGAAGACCGAGCCGTGGCACGGGCAGGCGAGATTGCCGTCCTTGTAGGCCACCGTACAGCCCTGGTGGGTGCAGATTGCCGAGTACGCCACGAAGTCCCCGTTATCCAGGTGGACCAGGAAAGCAGCATTTTCCGAGTCCTTGAACTTGACTGCACTCCCAGGCGCAACCTCGGACTCGCTCGCGATGGCCGTTCCGCCCGCCTTGGCTTCGCCGCCGGACGATTTCTTTGAGCCGCCGTCGGAGCCACCCGAATTGCCACCGCCGTAGTTGCCGCCACCGGAGTCCCCGCCGCCTGAGTTCCCACCGCCTGAACTGCTTGCGCCTCCTCCGCAGGCGACCAGCGAGGCGCAGGCTGCGCCGACTCCGAGCGTTGTGCCCAGCCGGATGAACCTCTCGCGCGAAATCTTCTCCAAGGCTTCCTCCTCGTTGTCACCGGGGGTCTCCATGATATACGCAGCGTATCCGGCATTGGTTGTGATTAGCATGTCAGCTAGATCCTAAACTCTCTCCGGTGCGTATGTAGGATAGGGGAGCGTGACAGTCTGTGACAGCGCCGTGCATAAGGTCCAGGCCTAAAGCTCGACGAGCCATCAGCAAACAAAAAGCTGAATGGGTGAAATGCTGACCAGCGCGGTGTTT
>DATDKO010000229.1:0-2813 GCA_036519935.1 Rubrobacter sp.
GTGGACACGTGGGATGCGACGCCCGAGGAGATGGAACCGTACCGCGATCACGTCGGGGAACAGAGCTCTTACGAGAATCGACCGAACATCGCCGGTACAAGGAGAGGAACGGGGGACGGGCGTTCCATCCTGCTGGGCGCCCACACCGACACCGTGGACCCGGGAGACCCGACCGCGTGGAAAGGGGATCCATTCTCGGGCAACCTGGAGGGCGACCTGCTCTACGGACGTGGCTCCTGCGACATGAAGGGCGGGCTCGTAACCCACCTCGTCGCGCTCGACGCCCTCTCCGACCTCGGTCTCAGGCTGCGCGGCGACGTCACCGTAGCGGCGACTGTGGGGGAGGAGAACGGGGGACTCGGCGCCCTCTCGACCGTCCTGCGCGGCTACCGCGCCGACGCCGCCATCATCACCGAGCCTACCCGTCTCGCTCTGGTGCCTGCACAGGGCGGTTCGCTCGTCTTCAGGCTGAAGATCCCAGGCCGCTCGGCCCACGCCGCCGTCCGCGACGAGGGCGTCTCGGCGCTGGAGAAGTTCGTTCCCATCTTCGAGAACCTGCGCGAGCTGGAACAGGAGCGCAACGGCGTCCTCAGCCACCCCCTCTACGACGGCGTGCGGAACAAGGTTCCCATTAACATAGGCGTCGTGCGGGCCGGCAACTGGGCCTCGACCGTCCCCGAGTCCCTCGTTGCGGAGGGCCGCGTCGGCCTGATCCCGGGCGAGGAAGTAGACCCCTTCAAGGATCTCGTGTCCGAACGTATCGCCACCGTCGCCGACCGCGACCCCTGGCTGCGCGAACATTCTCCGGAGCTGGAGTGGTCCGGCGGTCAGTTCGCACCCGCCGAAGTCGAGCCGAACGCCCCGATCTGCGAGGCCGTAAAGAAGGCCCACGAGCAGTCGACGGGTGAGACGCCCGCCGTCGAGGGCGTCCCCTACGGCGCTGACATGCGGCTGTTCATCCGCTTCGGGGACATGCCCTGCGTGATGTACGGCGCCGGTGACGTGAACGTGGCGCACGCTCCGGACGAGCACATAAGCGTCACAGAGCTTCTGACCGCGACCACTACGGTCGCCTGCCTCCTGGCCGACTGGTGCGGCGTGGATGAGGACTAGCAGAGGAGGGGCTAGGTGCGCCCCTAGCCCCTCCTGGCAGCGTTAGATCGCGACCTCCTCTTCCACTTGCTCTACTTCCTCCCTCGCATCGGCGACGTGGCCCCGCACCTCTTCGGGCGGAAGGCGCACCGACATAGCGTAATAGTAGATGGCGACGCTGAAGATCGCCATGACCGGAATATCCCAGCCGAACGGGATGACTTCAATGCCGCCGAAATCCTCAGGACCAAGGTAGGAAAGTACCGCAAGCCCGATGAAGTACGGCCACAGCCAGGATGCGCCTCTCCAGTCGAGGTCCGGGGTCAACTCCGAAGGGTTGACGATGTGACCTATGCCGAGGAGCACGAGGCCGAGGACCATCGCGATGAGCACATGCCAGATAACGTCCCAGGTGCTCCAGTAGATGACCAGGTTCGCCACGATAAAGGAGAGGATCGCCAGTAACTCGCCGGCCGGCAGCTTGAATGGCCGCGGGTGGTCGGGCTCCTGCCGCCTCAACGCGCCCAGAGCAAGCGGCACCGCCGCGTACCCGATTACGGTCGCCGCTATGATGAAGCCGACGAGTTGCTGCCAGCCCGGGAACGGCAGGAACATAAAGCAGCCGACCAGAAAGGAGAAGATGATGCTCACGATAGGAACACCCCTATTGTTGATAAAGCCGAATTGCCTAGGGATGTAGTGGTTGCGGGCGAAGGCGTAAGAGAGACGCGAACTCGAAGCGGTGTAGATGAGGCCGGTGCCTGCCGGGGAGACAAAGGCGTCTATGTACAGGAGCGTCGCCAGCCAGCCGGCGCCCACCAGGGTGGCCAGCCCTGCGAAGGGACCGGCCTCCCCCGGGAACGAGATCTCCGCCCACCCGTTCTTGAGGTCTTCCTGGGGATCGATGGCACCAATGAAAGCGACCTGAAGCAGGATGTACAGGACGACTCCGACCGCCATCGACCCGATGACGGCGAGTGGGATGTTGCGCTCCGGGTTGCGGGTCTCTGCTCCGAGCTGGATGGCCTGCTCGAAGCCCTGGTAGGCGAAGATTATTCCCCCGACCGAAAGCGCGCTCAGCACGCCCTCGATCCCGAACGGGGCGAAGCCGTCGGCGGCGGTGAAGTTGGAGGTGTTGAAGGACAGGATCATTATGACGGCGACCGCCAGGAAGGGGATCGCGACCTTCCAGATCATGATTATGTTGTTCGACTCGGCGAGCAGGCGGATACCGATGAGGTTGATGACCGTGAACACGGCCATGAGCACCACGGAGATGACGATGCCTATCGGCGTCAGGACTGTCACGCCGCCCGTCGTGTCAGTGAGAAAGTGGAAGTAATGGGTGAGGTACTGCAGCGCCGCCAGCACCTCGATGGGCGCCACCGTGACGGCCCCGATCCACACGGCCCATCCTATTACGAACCCTGCAAGACTGCCGAACGCGAAGTGCGGATACCGGGTCGATCCTCCGGCCACCGGGTACATGCTACCGAGCTCGGCGTGGGCCAGCGCCAGAACGAGCATCACCAAAGCTCCCAGTATCCACGAGATTATCGCTGCGGGGCCAGCGATCTGCGCCGAGGTCAGGGCGCCGAAGAGCCATCCGGACCCGATGATCGATCCCAGCGACACGAAGAGCAGCCCGACCGAGCTTACTTCTCTCTTTAGCTTGTGCTCTGCCCCTGCTCCCCCTGATTCCGTAGTTTGTGTAGCCATTG
>DATDKO010000230.1:0-4161 GCA_036519935.1 Rubrobacter sp.
CTGAAGCCCCCCTGCCCTCCGAAGGTCATCGTGCCGAGGGTCAGGGCAGAGACGAACAAACCCGAGCGTCCGAGGCGACGATACTCCATAGGATCCTCCCTACCTGGTTGAACTATCAGGGTGTGTACCAGCCTAGCACGACGAGGTCGATGTTGTGAGCTGGCAAGTGTTGCACAAGGCGTATCTCTGGGGATTGGTTAGGCGAGATCCCAAGACGACTTCGCCGGTCCAGAGACCAGGGCGCGAAGGTGGATGGGGCCGCAGGCTAGTGTAAAGTGGGAAAAAGATCGGACGAGAGAGGAGGACGACGAGAGGACATGACCGAGCCCACTCAATGCCCACGGTGCCGGCACGTCAACCCACCAGAGAACCGCTTCTGTGGCTCATGCGGTGCCTCGTTGAGAGTTAGCAGCGACCTTGTGGCACGGCGAGTAAACAACCCAACGGTGATGGGCCACGCCCTGCCCGTGAAGCCAGGGCCAGTTGGTAAGGCGCTTGCGGTAGGGTTGGTTACGCTGGCCGTGCGTGCGGGGCTATCCTGGGTACGTCACAGGATCACAGCAGAAGACCGGTCATCGACCTTGAGCACTCGAGAGCCCGACACCGCCGTGGCTGAACGCTTGTTAGGCCGGAGCCTAGAAAAGGTCCTCATCGAGGAGTCGAAGACAGACCACCGGAGTCGGGCCTTCACTTGGCGAGCGATCCGCTCGACCGTTATCACGGAGTCGATCGATAGGCAAAGTCAGTACTGAGACCAGGATAACCGACGGTTCTGCCGCGAGAGCCCCCTTGTGCGGCAATCCCGCCTCCAGGTGGCGTCCGAATCTAATGCAGATGGTAAGCGTAGTTCCCCGGCATTCGAGCTAGTGTTCAATGGCTCCTTGAACCTCTTCAGAACCGAGGCCGTGTCCGCCGCGGACCTTCCCCTACCCGCCGGGCATCGGGGCGTTTGGAACAACTCCTTAAGCGCCTTGGTTGATGAATAGCCGTGTACCGTCTTTCTAGGGGCAACAGAGCCCCGTATCCTCGGAGACGCACAGGAAGTCCTCCCAAGCGTTAGGTTAACCTAACCGCGCGTGAGGTACCGCTTGTCGATGGACGCCACGAGGGAGTAGGTGGTGTCGACCATGTTGCCCACGTACAGCCCTCCCGCCTGGGTCAAGAGCTGGTAGGCATCCAATCGCGAGAACCCGTGCTCGTCCTCGATCCAGCCGATGAGCTCTGCATAGGCTATGCGGGCTGCATCCTCCATCGGGCGTGCGCTACCCACGGTCATCAGCTTCTCTTCGGATTCGATGCGCGGCCACTCTATACCCCCGCCCTTGATCACCTCGAAGGAGACAGTGACCTTGCTTGTTATCTCCAACGCGACGCCGCAGAGCTCCCCTTGACCCTGACGGGCGTGACAGTCCCCCGTGTAGAAGAGCGCTCCCTCGTTCCACACGGGCAGATATACCGTGTTGCCCGGTCTAACGTCGGGGACGTCCATGTTGCCCCCGAAGGGACCAGGTGAGAGAGCCGAGATGGCCTCCAGATCAGGCGCTACCGCGATGGTGCCTACGAAGGGTTCCCACGGCAGCCGCACCCCTATCTCTTCGTTCACCAAGTATCGGCTCCCATAGTTTTCATGAAGGTTCCACACGTAGACCTTCTCTGGAAGCGCCTCCTGCAGAGTGCGCGTGAGGGGGGTGGAGGTCAAACCGCCGAAGTATGGGACGTAGCAACTAACGGCGTATTCCCGCTTCGGCTCGATACTCTCCATCTGGACAGCCAAGGCGTCGCCCGGTTCTGCCCCCTCGACAAATATTGGCCCCGTCTGAGGGTTGAGGAATTTGGCGGTGGCGAGCGCCTGGCTCGGTAGGTCGTCGGCGGTGTTGATCCGGCTCTCGAAAGCATCCTCGGTATGGATGAGGACCCTTTGCCCGGTCTGGACGCATGCAACTGGCTCCCGGTAGGGGTTGAAGACATAACTATAATCTTCAGGCACTACCTCTACCACATCGCTCTTCGACGTCTCCACGGCAACCTCCTTTGCTCTTCACTCGAATTCGATCAAGTGACAACAGACCCTATCGTTTCGCTCCACACTCGACGGCTTCGGCCATGTTCTGCAGGGAGTCGGCCGAGAACCGCCTCTGGACCAGGAGTGGGCGGGGCGACGGCGAACACCTCGTAGAACACCGTATCGTCGGCTGCGCGCCACTCTACGGTGAAGCATTCCTCTCCCTGCTCCACAGGCTCGGCCAGTGTGCCGAACGCGAACTCGCAGTACTTCAGTAGTGGCGCCTCCTCCTCGATTGTGTAGGCCACCCGACAGGCATTCAGCGACCAGATCCCGACGTGGCGACCGAGAACTCCCACGACGGTGCCCTTTGCGATGGGGACATCGGGTGAGCAGAGTTTGGTCCACCTTGTCTCGTACATCTTCCAACCTCGGATGGCTTCCACGGGCCGTGCATACGTTTCCAACCCCGCACCCAGGCGTCCCCGCCGATGGTTGACCGGGTAGCCGGGTGGTGCCCCGCAACGCGAGGCGCCCCCTTCGAGGAAGCGCCTTATCTGCGCGTCTGAGGGTTCCCGTAGCAGTATCACGTTCCTCCTACCTGGCGGGCTGCTGACGCAATATGTGGATAGTATCTCATCAGCTCGCCGTTACTCTTCGCTATCGATCGAGTCGAAGCGGTCGAACACGGTTCCATCTGGCTTCACGGCTTCAAGAGAGAAGCGTCCGCCGTCTACGCGCACCAGCACCGCATGGTGGGCAGACCTGGTGCAGGCCGTCAGTCGACTCTTGCCTGCCGGGTAGAGCCTCCTGCCGCCCCCACCGCTCACGACGTAGGTAACATCTTTTACTGGTATCGTGCGTTCGTAGACGTGGTCGTGGCCCGCGAAGACGAGGTCCACCTCGTGCCTCGCGAAGATCGGCTCGAGGTCATTACGCACCTTCTCGTCACCGCCGTGTCTCGATGAGCTGTAGGGAGACCTGTGCAAGAACGCTATCTTTAAGCGCTTGCTCGTGCTGGCAAGATCGTACTCCAGGAAGGCCTTTTGCGCCTTGGGATTAGACCCCTTGTCACCGTAGTACAGTTCGCTGTCGAGGGCGACGAAGTGGGCATCTCCCCAGTCGAAGGAGTAGTAGCGTTTCGTGCTCCCCGGGCTGTCGAGCGGAGGCTGGAAGGTCTCTAGCAAAGCCGCCCCGTTCCCCGTGCGTACGTCGTGGTTACCGAGAACGGGGAAGACGGGCACCTCCTTGATGATGTCCGCGTAGAGCGCGAAGAAGCGCCGGTCGTAGTGGTGTTTCTCGCCAGCCGGGTAGACAACGTCCCCGGTGTGCAGGATGAGGTCCGGCTCGAGGCAGCCCAGCAGCCCCGCCACCGCCAGCTGTCCCTTGCCACCGCTGCCGCTGTCGCCGACCACAGCGAAGGAGAAGCTGGAGCCCTCGCCGACTTGAGCAGTGCTGAAGCTGCCCGTCAGCGATGACCCGCCGGAACCTTCCACGTGGTAGTGGTAGGTTGAGCCGGGATCTAGACCCGCGATCGTTACGGCGTGGCGATTGTCGATCGCTGCATCGACTTGGTCACGCCCAAGTTCCGGCGCCTTTCCGTACCTCACCACCCCCGCGGCGGGTTCTTCGCCCACCCAGCATATCACTGCCGAGGTCGCCGTCACGCCCTGCACGTACGGCTCGCGGCGAGACGGTCCTGGTGCGGCGGCGTTGAGCAAGGAGCGTCCGGCCCGAAGGAGAGACCTCAACTGCTCCCTTACGAAGTCGCCTTTAGACATTCCAGAAGATGCTACCTCAGAGTCAAGAGGAATCCACGCTAGCGATCGCTAGCGGCCGGGCGATAAGGTCGATACATTGCGAGGTTCTCCCGTGCACCTTTGCACCGGGTCCTTTAGCATGTTCAGGCGTTGCAGGTGGTTGCACGGCCTTGCAATTGCCGCATAGATAAGTCGGTTTCTGTTCTCCGGCTTGCTATGTGTTGCACCGTATTGCGTTCCCGATGGTATCAGAGTGGTATCAATTTCACCTCATATTCGCCAGACACCGTCGTCCACGGCAGCCAGGCAGGTTCGACTCGTGGAAGAAGGAGGGCCTGTGCGGTGGAAGCCCTGACCCTTCCATGAAGCAGTAGTCCTCTCGTCCACGTCGACCTCCTC
>DATDKO010000231.1:0-3011 GCA_036519935.1 Rubrobacter sp.
TAGGACCCGTCGCCTCGATGCCCGTGATGGAGGGGAAAGCCGTCTTCTACCACCAGCTCGCCAACGTCTCCGCCATGCCTATACTGGTCGATACCAAAGAAGCAGACGAGTTCGTAGAGACCATCGTACGCATCGCGCCTACGTTCGGCGGCATCCACCTGGAGGACATCTCGGCGCCGGAGTGCTTCGAGATAGAGGCCCGCCTTATAGAGGCACTCGACAAACCCGTAATGCACGACGACGTCCACGGCACGGCCGTAGTGACGCTCGCGGCCGTGCTGGTCGCCTGCCGCCACGCGGGGCTAACGCTCGAAGAGGAGGTGGTTGGCCAGATCGGGCTCGGCGCAGCGGGGTTCGGGATCGCTGCCCTGCTGGTCGATGCCGGCGCAAGGCGCGTGCTCGGCTCGGATCCCAACCCACTATCCCACGAACGCGCCGAGAGGAAGGGCATAGAAGTAACAGATATGGAGACCCTCATGCGGGAGGCCGACGTGGTAGTGGCCACAACAGGTAGGTCCGGTCTCATAGACCCCGCTATGGTGCGTGAAGGACAGGTGATACTGGCTCTCACCAACCCTTACCCCGAGATCAACCCCGACGAGGCTGTCGAAGCGGGCGCCGCCTTCGCCGCGGACGGAACGAGCGTGAACAACGTGCTCGGCTACCCCGGTATCTTCCGCGGAGCCCTCCTCTCGGGGGCAGAGGAGATCAACCTCCCCATGAAGCTCGCCGCCGCAGAGAAGATAGCCTCCCTCGCCACAGGGTCAGAACTCGTCCCCGAAGCCCTCGACACGCAGGTGCACGAACAGGTCGCAGACGCCGTCAGAGACGCCGCCATACAGAGCGGCGTCGCCCACCTCGACAGGGCGCCAATGGGCCTGTAAAGGAACAGGCCACGCCCGTCAAACTACGACACCCCGCCCGGGTGCTAATGGGATGTGACTTGTCGGGGAGACCTCTGCCTGGGATCATCTCAACATATAAATTGGGCTTCTCCGCGAGAGCGACTCAGACAAGGGAGAAGCCTAGCTTGACGCTCTGCTGCGGGTTGCGATCCACGTACTCCTCATAGGCGGAGGGGGCTTCGTCGAAACGTACGACCGGGTCGATGATCCTCTCGCAGTCGATAGCCCCCGTGGCGAGCAGGCTCCAGCTACTCATCGCGATGCGACGACGGTCCCAGCGTGGATGGTCGCGGCTCGGCTCGCTGCTCGCCCTAGAGAATACTAGGCTGGCGTTATTGAAGTGGGCCTCCCTACCCAGGTCTAGGGTGCCGCTGAAGGCCCGCGCCCACCCGACGAAGGCTATGGTGCCCCCATAGGCGAGGCCCCTGAGTGCCTCCTGCAGGGCCTGCTCGTTGCCACTGGTCTCGATGGCTGCGTCGACGCCCGCTCGACCCGTAGCTCTCTTCAACTCGAGCCCGACGTCCTCACGCAGCGGATCGAAAGCGGCGTCGGCTCCCGCGTCGAGGGCGGCGTGCCTGCGCTTCTCTATGGGGTCGATGACAGCCACGTAAGCGGCCCCTGCAACCTTCGCCATCTGGGCGGCGATCGCTCCGATCGCACCGAGGCCGAAGACGGCAACGTGGTCTCCGAGGCGCACGTGACCGTCGCGGATGCCGCCGAGGGCGAATTGCGCGGGGTCGAAGCACAGCGCGTTCTTCCACGGCATGCTGTCAGGCACCTTCAGGAGGTAAGGGTCGTCCACGGCGTCAAGGACCCGGATCTCCCTGATGCTCCCGTAGCCGCACACGCGGTCCCCGACATGGAACCGCCCGACATCATCGCCTTTCTCTACGATGACCCCGACCCACTGGTTGCCGAGAGCCGGACCTTCTCCGTTTTCGGCCTCCTGACTCCCTGGTTCACGCTGCAGGAACAGCCTCCAATCCTCGTCGAAGAGGTCGGCGATGAACGGGTCATCACCACGAAAGGGGATTACCTCCGTGCCGTGCTTCGGGGAGGCGTACTCGACCCTGACCTTCACCTGGTTACGTCCGGTCGTAGGTACTTCGTAGTCGACGAGCGCGGCCTTGCGAGGCGCAACGGCGACTAGCTTTCTGGGCATGTTCGCCCTGTTCTATCCGAGGGTGAGGTGCGTAGACCGCGCCGCTCCCGCACGCCTTGCAGGCGGTCTCTCTCGCAACGTGTCAACCCGGGTGCATCTCCTGCTGGCTGTGCGCTAGGCGCCGCTCGACCTCGCGCATATGGTCTATTGCCTGTCCGGCCACATCGTCAAAGGAGGTCAGCCCTGGCTCGTCCTCCAGTATGTTGGGGAGGGCTGGGATCAGCTCGAACGCCAGCCCCCCCCCATACCCCACATCCCGCAGCGCCTGCAACACACCTGTGAAGTCCACGTGGCCGAGGCCTGGGGCGAGGCGGTTGGAGTCGGAGAGGTGCACGTGGTTCAGCAAGGCGCCGAAGTCGCGGATGGCTCCCGGGATCGAACGTTCTTCTATGTTCATGTGGAAGGTGTCGGCCATGATGCCGCCGTTGGAGAGGCCTGTCTCACGCCACATCCTGGCGCCCTCGTCGAGCCTGTTCAGCATGTAGGTGCCGTAGCGGTTCCAGCACTCAAGTGTCACGTCGACCCCTAGAGAGGCGGCGTGTTGTCCTGCCGATGATATTTCCTCCACCGCCCACCGCCACTCGTCGCGCGGGTCGGCGATGGGTTGGACGCGGGAATAGGCGGTCGGGGCGACGATGAAGAGCGGGGCGCCGAGCTCGGCGGCAAAGTCGGAGACCTCGCGGACGTACGCCTGCGCCGACTTCCGAACCTGCGGGTCCGGGTGCGAGAGATCCCTCTCCGCCGTGAAGTTCGGGCACACGGAGCCGACCGCGAGACCTGCGTCGTCCGCGAGCTTCTTGATCCTCTTGGGGTCGTGCCTATCCGGCTCCCCCTCGACCTCGACGGCGTCGTAGCCGAGCCGTGCCAGCCGGTCGATGGACTCCGCTACATCCTCGCCAGAAAAGCCGATCACGTTGTACGAATACCGGAACATCGGTGACGGC
>DATDKO010000232.1:0-5900 GCA_036519935.1 Rubrobacter sp.
GGGGTAGAGCGTGACAGGAGCCTCTGCGTACGGTGAGGCCATCAGCAGCCCACTGACAAACTGGCTGCTCTTACCCGCCGACACGCGCGCCTCCCCGCCGCGGATGCCACCTCCCTTTATAGCCAGGGGAAACCTTGCGTATTCCCCGGCGTAGTCTACCGCGGCACCGAGGTGCCTCATCGCATCTACGAGATCTGCGACCGGCCGCTCGCGCATCCTGGGGACCCCGTCGACGGTGTAGGGTCCCCTGCCGAGGGCGAGCACGGGCGGCAGGAAACGGGCAACCGTGCCAGCGTTGCCAACGAAGAGATCTACGCCAGATGCGTCGATCTCACCGCTCTGGCCGCTTATGTAGACTTCTCCCCTCTCGCCGTCGGCACTGACGTCGATGCCGAGGCGGACTAGTGCGTTCATGAGCCAGTATGAGTCGTCCGAGAAGAGGGGGTTCAGGATCCTGGAATGTCCTTCCGCGAGGGCGGCGATGATGAGGGCGCGGTTGGTGACGCTCTTGGAACCAGGGACTCGTATCGTCGCGTCCGGCGGCCTTTCCAACGGGGTTACTTCGAGCTCCTCGGGGAACGTTGGGCGTACGTCTTCGACGGTGAAATCCACGCCAGGCACTCCCATGAGGTGCTTCACCGCAGGGCCTCGAGCTCAGAAGGCGTAAGGGCACGGTACTCGCCCTCGGGGAGGTCGCCGAGGGTGACGGGACCAACGCGCATCCTGTGCAGGGAGATCAAAGCCAGCCCCACTGCCAAACAGGCTCTACGTATTATGCGGTTACGGCCCTCGTGGATGGTCAGGTCGAGGGTGGTCGTCTCGCTGGAGGGGCTGAGGTTGGTGAGTTCGGGGGGGTGCATCTTGCCGTCTTCGAGGGTAGGGCCAGCCGCCAGCGCTGCGAGTGCGGCACTAGGGACAGGGTTTGCGAGGGTGAGGCGATACTCTTTGTCGACCTCCGACGAGGGGTGGGTGATGCGGTGGGCTAGATTGCCATCGTTAGTGAGGATGAGCAGGCCCGTAGTAACCGCGTCGAGGCGGCCAGCGGGTACCAGTCCAGGCACTTCGGGCATCAGGTGGGCGACGGTTTTGCGGCCACGATCGTCGTTCATGGTGGTCAGATATCCCGCCGGTTTGTTCAGGGCGAGGTAGACGTTGGCTTTTGGGAGACGGACGAGGCGGCCATCGAGTGCGATCTCATCCTCGGGCGTTACGGTCGCGCCGAGGGTCGCTGTCTCGCCGTTCACCGTCACGCGGCCGGCAAGTATAGGCGCCTCGGCCTTGCGGCGGGAGGGTGCCGCGCCGGCGCGGGCGAGGAACGCCTGCAGGCGCACTACGAAGGCTCGCCGTCGGCCTCTGGCGGAGCCGTAGTAGTCGAAGCCAGCCGTTCGCGCACGCGGGAGAGCTCTTCCTGCGTCACGAGAGAATCGAGGGTCGGGAAGTCATCTGGGGAGGAGGCGCCGGTGGCAGCGAGAAACTCGTCTGTCACACCGAGGAGTGCGGGTGAGCCTGGGGCTTCGCGGTCCGTGCCGACTTCGACCAGGAGGCCGCGTTCGATCAGGCTGCGAACTACAGCATCGGAGTTTACCCCGCGCACGCGGGAGACTGCAGCGCGGGTCAGCGGTCCGAGGTAAAGCGCGCAGGCCAGGACCTCGTGTGCGGCGCCTGAGAGCGGCGCGGGACGAGCCTCGCTGCGAAAGCGCTCGACTGCCCCTGAGCACGCTGGATTCGTCGAGAGCAGATAGCCGCCGGCGACATCTCGCAGCACGATGCCCGAAGCCTCGGGAGCATAGCGCTCCCGCAAGCAGGCAAGGGCGCTTTCCAGCTCGCTCTCTGTGAGATCCGTCGCAGAGCCGAGATCTGAGGAGCTGAGCGGGCTTGCGCTCACCAGGAGGACGGCCTCGACCAGGTGCGCGGGTCGTGGCGAGGGGAGCTCCCGTTCCTGCTCGCTCAACCTGACGGCTCCAGGATCAGAGGTCCCAGGGGCTCGGTCTGGGCTAGCCTCAGGCTTCCCTCCTGGGCGAGCGAGAGCGCGGCGGCGAACGCCACGGCCCTATTCATGAGGTCCATATCGCTAGTGAGCCTCTCATAGGAGATGGGTCCGCCGGCCAGGGCCATGCGGATGATCCCTGCCAGTTCCTGGAGGGTCACCGTGATCGGGCCGAGGTGCCTAACCGGCGGCTCGAGAACGCGGGAGAACGCCTGTCGCGCCGCCAGCGACAGGCGTTCAGGCTCTATGCTGAGGCTTCCTGGTCTGGGAGCTATTGTGTGTCCTGAGGCGTAATGGCCTGCGTTCGTTGCGAAGCGGTTCCTGAGGTGTTCGGCTGCGCGCCGGGCTTTGAGGTATTCAGTTAGCCTTTCGGCGAGCTCCTCTGGCGAGAGAGGCTCGTCCTCGATGCCTTCCGTATCTGCGTCGACCGCCGGTGAGAGCGTGCGGCTCTTCAGGAGGACAAGCGCTGCGGCCGAGCCCGCGAAGTCTGTATCGCGCTCCAGGCCGTTCGCTGCGTCGGGCCGGCGGGCGAGCAGGTACGACTCGACCAGCTCGCGCAATGGGACTTCGAAGATCTCCAGTTCGTCCTTCAGGATAAGGGCCAGCAGCCACTCGTACGGCCCCGAATACACGTCGAGTTCGACGGTGAAGTCCGAGAGCGAGCGTCCGATGGGCTCCAGGGTCATCTTGCTTCCGAGTGGAGCGGCAGGACGGAGGAGAGATGATTGTACTCCATGCCCGTATCGCGCGCGAGGACAGGGTCCACAACCCGTCCCTCCGCTACGACGACACCCCTTGCGAACCCCTCATCGGTCCCGAGCGCATCTGAGAGACCGACACCGGCAAGCCTGCGCACGTACGGCAGGAGGGCATTGCTTAGGGCTCTCGTGGCCGTGACGGGGACCGCCGCGGGGACGTTCTTCACGCAGTAATGGATAACTCCGTACTCGACGAACGTTGGGTCGGCGAGGGTGGTAGGACGGGAGGTCGCGACACAGCCTCCGTAGTCCACGTCCACGTCGACTATCACGCTCCCCTCTTTCATCTGGGAGACAGTCTCGCGGTCCACGAGGGCCGGTGTACGGGCGCCCACGACCTGGACCGCCCCTATAAGGAGATCCGAGCGCAGCACGGCGTCCCTGATCCCGAGGCTGCTCGCCGCCAGGGTCGTGGTGTTGGGGAGGCGGGCATCTTCGATCTGCCTGAGGCGGTTCAGATCCCTATCAATGATGACCACCTCGGCCCCGAGACCGCTTGCCACCCTCGCGGCCCCGGCTCCTACGATCCCCGCGCCGAGTATGACCACGCGGCCAGGTCTCACGCCCGTCGAGCCGCCCAGGAGTATTCCGCGGCCCCCGAAGGGTCGCTGCAGATAGTGGGCGCCTATCTGCGGGGTGAGGCGGCCCGCGATCTCGCTCATCGGCGTGAGCACGGGCAAGCGGCCACGCGCGTCCCTGATGGTCTCCATGGCGAAAGCGATGCAACGGGAGTCGATGAGGGCCCGCATCAACTCCAGGTTGACGGGCAAGGAAAGGAAGGAGATGAGGACCAGATCCTCCCTCAAATACGCGTACTCTTGCTCTACGGGCCCGTAGACCTTGACCACGATCTCGGAGTCGGCGTAGACCCGCCCTGCCTCCTCGAGGAGGCGTGCGCCTGCCTCCTCGTACCTCTCGTCGGCGATACTCGACGCCTCGCCCGCCCCGGCCTCGACGAAGACCCTGTGTCCCGCCCGGGTCAACTCGTATACGGCGTGTGGTGCCAGCGCAACCCTGCTCTCCCCCTGGGTCCTCTCGGTTGGCACCCCGATCCTCATCGTCCGCCTGCGAGGAGATCGGAGGCCGGGACCGAGGGGAAGACTGTGTACGAACACTGCTTTCTCATGTTCTCGAAGGGTACCCCGGATCGTGGCTGCGATCCAGTCGCGCAGGGGCTCCTCAGGGAGCTCTCCACGAGAGGTGAGCATCCAGGAAGGTCTCTAGTTCCTGTTCGGCTCCGAGGACTCCGAGGCCTACCGCCCCTTCCGGAACCGGGGTCAA
Source organism: Rubrobacter sp. (assembly GCA_036519935.1). GTDB lineage: Bacteria > Actinomycetota > Rubrobacteria > Rubrobacterales > Rubrobacteraceae > Rubrobacter_D. The sequence goes on from DATDKO010000232.1 coordinate 4,027, forward strand.
CGATGGGGCGAACCTGACCTCGAAGCCGGCGTCCTTGAGGTCGAGCGCCAGGGCCTGCAAGGTGGTGGCCGGGGCCACGGCAGGGGGTGTGACGCGGGTTGCCCTGGTTTCGAGCACGGCCTCAGAGAGCGCTGCTGAGGTCGTCAGGGAGCGCAAGAGTGTCTGCAGGGTCGAGCCGAGGTCCTGTTCGGAGAGGGCCAGTATCTCGCCCAAGATCCCACGTCTGCCCGTTGCAGGGTCATCTGTCTCGACAACGGAACATCTCGCGGTCTCGGGCAAGGCGGGAAGCGTTGGTGCCTGCGGCAGGTCTTCGCCTCTGTTCCAGGAGAGCGTCGCCGAGAACTCTAGTAGGCCCGCTGTGCGAGTAGCGACGGTGCCAGCGGGGTCGCCGGTGGGGAACACGGTAGTAAGCCGCCTTTTGGCACTGACGAGGCCCCGCGTTCCGCCGACCTCCCTCAGCGGGTAGCCCCTTGTTCCGGCCTGAGAGCTTCCGTTTCCAGGTCTACCGCTTGTTTCAGAGTCTCTCCGCAGGCGCCCACAAAGCCGTAGAATAGCGGGTGGGGCCTCAAGGGGCGGCTCTTGAACTCAGGATGGAACTGGCTCCCGATATAGAAGGGGTGGTCTCCTATCTCTGCTATCTCGACCAACCTGCCGTCGGGTGAGGTACCAGAGAATACCATCCCTGCATCGGCGAGCGCGTCCCTGTATGCGTTGTTCACCTCATACCGGTGGCGGTGGCGTTCGTTGACGAGGCCCGAGCCATAGACCTCCTCGGCCAGGGTGCCTGGCAAGATCTGGCACGGCCAGCGTCCGAGGCGCATAGTACCGCCCATCTCGACGCCGACCTGGTCAGGCATGATGTCTATGACAGGATGCGGCGTATCCTGCTCGAACTCGGTGGAGTTGGCCATCTCGAGGCCGGCGACGTTACGTGCAAACTCGATGACCTCTATCTGCATCCCGAGGCAGAGCCCGAGGTAAGGCGTCCCGCTCTCCCGCGCGTAGCGCGCCGCCTCTATCTTGCCCTCGGCACCCCTGTGGCCGAAGCCCGGCAGCACGAGGACGCCATCGACGCCTGAGAGCCGCTCCTCAGTAGAGGTTCTGTCCACGAGCTGCTCCGAGTCGACCCAGTCGAGCTCGACCTTCAGACCGTGGGCGCCGCCGGCGTGGGCCAGGGCCTCTACGACGGAGAGGTAGGCGTCCTGGAGCTTTATGTACTTACCTATTATGGCGACTCTTACCGTCTGACTGGCCTCCAGCATGCGGGAGACGAGTTGCCGCCACTCCCCGAGGTCGGCGTGGGGAGCGCTCAGCCCAAGCTTATCTAGCACCAGGTCGTCGAGGCCTTCCTCGTGCAAGTTCAGAGGTATCGCGTAGAGGTTGGGGGCGTCCTCGGCCGCGATAACAGAGTCGAGCTCCGTGTCCGCGAAGAGCGCGATCTTCTTCCTTATGTCATCGTTTATAGGCCTGTCCGCACGGCAAATGAGCACGTCCGGGCTTATGCCGATCTCACGAAGGCGCTGCGCGGAGTGCTGGGTCGGCTTGGTCTTCAACTCGCCGGCCGCCTCGATGTAAGGGACGTATGAGACGTGGACGTAGAGCACGTTCTGGCGTCCCACGTCGTTTCGGAACTGCCTTATAGCTTCGAGGAAGGGCAGACTCTCGATGTCGCCTACGGTGCCCCCGATCTCGGTTATGACGATGTCCTTGTCCTGCCCGAGGCGCCCTATCCTGTTCTTGATCTCATTCGTTATATGCGGGATTACCTGCACGGTCGCCCCTAGGTAGTCTCCCCTCCTCTCGCGGGTAATGACCTCCCAGTAGACGCTTCCCGTGGTCACGTTGGAGAGCCTGCCGAGGTTCTCGTCGAGAAA
>DATDKO010000233.1:0-2675 GCA_036519935.1 Rubrobacter sp.
CCAGGCGGCCGGCCCGAACCTAAATCACCACGGGTACCAGTAATCCTCATGTCATATACTGCTAACTCCCGTGGGAATCGGAACCGCGATCAACGTTCTCGCCGTGCTCGCCGGCGGTGGCATAGGTACTCTCGCAGGCGCCAGGCTTCCCGAGGGCATGCGCTCGACCGCGATGCAGTCTATCGGTATCGTAACGTTGCTCGTCGGCGTCTCGCACTTCCTCGAGGTCGACAATGTGCTCGTGCCGCTACTCAGCGTGATCCTGGGACTCGTGGTCGGGGAGCTCCTGAATATAGACGCACGGCTCAGACGGCTAGGGAATTATCTGGAGAGGAGGTTCTCGAAGGGTGAGAGTCCGGTCAGCCGGGCTTTCGTGACAACGAGCCTCCTGTTCTGCGTTGGGCCCCTGACGATGATCGGCTCGCTCCAGGACGGCTTGAACGGAGACTACAGCCTCCTCGCCCTCAAAAGCGCCCTCGACTTTATCGCGGCGCTGGCCTTCGCCTCCGTGCTGGGGTGGGGCGTGCTGCTCTCGGCCGCAACGGTCCTCGTGGTTCAGGGCTCACTGACACTCGGGGCCGGGTTTCTGGATGCGGTCATAACCGGACCCATGCTCTCAGGGACGACCGCGACCGGAGGCATCCTGATCTTCGGCCTTGGCCTGGGTCTGCTCGACCTGATAGAGGTCAGGGTGGCCAACATGCTCCCCGCGCTGCTTTTCGCCCCGCTGCTCGTCGCGGCGAGTCCCCTTTGGCCGCTCTGACTTACGCGTGCGCCGCCGATACTCTAGTATTCGCAGGAGGAACGAAAGCGCAATGACCGTGCAGATGTTCGCGCGGTGGGAAGGAGCGGTTGATGGAAGGGACGGACAAGCAGTGGCGGGGCAGTCCCCTGGACGTGGCGGGGAGCGGCATGGACGCCTACGGCATAAAGGAGATCGTTATCGAGTTCGACAACGGCGACGAGGACGTCTTCACCCCTAAGCAGCGCGATGAATTCGAGTCCTACGAGCTGCACCAGATCGCGACCTACCTCGACTCAGTAGGCCACAGCATCCGCAAAGGCAAGAAGAACTAAAGGAGGACGGTTTGCACGGAATAGAGCGGACCCGGAAGGTCCACGGGCCGATGCAGGACGGCGTCGGAGTTACGCGCATCGTCGTCCGTTACTCCGACGGACGCGTGATGAACTTCGTCCCCGACGCTGGCCGCGACGCGTTCTCCGAGGACGACATCCTGGAGTTGAAGAAGGTCATCGAGCGGATATCCTCGACGGCCGAATGGGCTGAGATCAACACGCGCCTGGGCTTCTAGAGCTTCGTGTAAGAGCGCTTCGCAAAGCGCCCCTCGGCGCTGTTCTATCTGCCAGGTGCGTCGCGACCTGGATCGACCGTGTAGCGGTCGAGGAAGTCTTCGTCGAGGTCGATGCTCTCGCCTGCCAGCTCCCTACGCCTGAGGTCCCAGAGGACCTGCAGATCGTGGTCAATCTGTACCAGGCGCTCGCGGTCATCGGAGCCCGCGTGGTGCGTACCCTCCCTTACCAGGAGTCGCTCGCGCTCCGCCGAGAGCTCCCCTATCTTGCGCATCACGCCCTGTACCATCCTTGCCTCCTACTTTATGGTCCTCCCTGATTCTAGCGGATCTGGATAGACTACAATCGAGGTTCCCGTCGTAGGAGTGCGAGCAGGGGGAGAAGATTGCTCAACAGGATCTACCATCTCGGTTACGCGGTGGAGGACATCGAGGCTGCCTCGAGGTTCTACGAGGAGAACTTCGGGGCCGTGCCCGGAGAGCCTGAGGTCGTAGAGGAGCAAGGCATAATCGCTGCCATGTTCAGGGTCGGGGAATCGAGCATCGAACTCGTCCAGCCGATCCGCCCGGACTCACCTGTCGGGAAGTTCCTGGAGAAGCGCGGCGAGGGCTTCCACCACGTCGCTTTCGAGGTCGAGGATCTCAGCGTGACGCTGGCGGAGCTCAAGCGTAACGGCGTCGAGGTCATAGACGAGGAGCCGAGGAGGGGGGCAGGGGGGACCAGAATGGCCTTCGTCCACCCTAGGGGTGCCTTCGGGGTACTCACCGAGCTAGTAGAATTGCCACACGTCTGAGACGAGCGGGAGGACGAGCCGTGGATACCGAGAAACGCCAGGACGAGCGCCGCACGGAGTCCGGGATCGAGGTCAAGCCCCTCTACAAGCCTGACGATCTCGAAGGCTTCGACTACCCCGAGAGGCTAGGAGACCCGGGGGAGTACCCCTACACCCGCGGCCCCTACCCGAGCATGTATCGCGGCAGGCCCTGGACCATGCGCCAGTACGCGGGTTTCGGAACGGCGCGTGAGACGAACGCCCGATTCAAGTACCTCATTGACAACGGCCAGACGGGCCTCTCCGTGGCCTTCGACCTGCCCACCCAGATGGGGCGCGACTCGGACCATGAGCTCGCCCTCGGAGAGGTTGGCAAGGTCGGCGTAGCCATCGACTCGCTCCTCGACATGCGCGACCTCTTCAGAGGCATTCCATTGAGCGAGGTCTCGACCTCGATGACGATAAACGCGACAGCCTCGATCCTGTTGCTCCTCTACTCCCTCGTAGCGGAGGAGCAAGGCGTGCAGGCTGAGGGCGTCACCGGTACAACTCAGAACGACATACTCAAGGAGTACCTGGCCCGCGGCACCTA
>DATDKO010000234.1:0-2086 GCA_036519935.1 Rubrobacter sp.
GCAGGTCCCCAGGTGCCCCTCCTCGGCGCACCCCTGATCAGCTTCCTCGGATTTACGCTCTCCATTGTTCAGACCTTCATCCTCCTCACGATAATCTTCAGATCCGGAAGGCTGTAGGTTTCAGCACGCTCCAGGCTTCGGCTTCCGCTTGTCAGCATTTCAGGGGTCGGGGTTGAGAGGTATGTAGACCCGCTGCCTAAAGGTGGCCTGGTGTCGAGCTCTCTCGCTGGTGTCTGTTACCTGATACCTATTGCCTTACTGGTATAATTTCGCTATGGAACCCGTTCGTACAGAGGAACGCCCAAAGGCCATACCGGCGCCTGGCGTAACCATATCTTCCCTTATCGAGAAGGTGTCTTCCTACGGGCCCGAGGGGACGGAGGAGTTGATCGCCGACGCCTACAACGCGGCCCACGCGGCGCACAGGGGCCAGACTCGCAAGAGCGGCGAACCTTTCGTCTACCACCCGCTCGCGACGGCCGACGTCCTCGCCGAGTTGCGCCTCGACCCTACGACCATCGCCGCCGCGTTGCTGCACGATGTGCTCGAGGATACCGGCGTAACCAAAGAGGAGTTGTCGGAACGCTTCGGTGACGACGTGGCCGAGATAGTCGACGGTGTCACCAAGCTCAAGCGGCTGCCTTCAGGCAACCTTGAGGAGGCGCAGGCCGAGTCCTTGAGGAAGATGATCGTGGCTATGAGTCGCGACGTGCGTGTGATCATCATCAAGCTCGCCGACAGGCTGCACAACATGAGGACCCTCGCCTACCTCAAGCGCGAGACCCAACTGAGGAAGGCGACGGAGACGCTGGAGATCTACGCCCCCCTCGCGCACAGGCTAGGGATCTACTCGATCAAGTGGGAGCTCGAAGACCTCTCTTTCGCCACCCTACACCCGCGGCGCTACGAGGAGATAAAGAGCCTCGTCGCCGCCAGGCGCGGGGACAGGGAGGCGTTTATCAACGGGACGGCGGCTGAGCTCCTGCGGCACCTGCGGGAGTCGGGGATAGAGGCCGAGGTCCACGGGAGGGTCAAGCATTTCTACTCTATCTACAACAAGATGGTCCGTCGCAACAAGGAGTTCAACGAGATCTACGACCTCGCCGGCCTCAGGGTCGTTGTCGATGGCGTGCGCGACTGCTACGGCACCCTTGGCGTCATACACTCGATCTGGAAGCCTATCCCTGGCCGCTTCAAGGACTACATAGCGATGCCCAAGTTCAACATGTACCAGTCGCTTCACACGACCGTCATGTCCAACGAAGGGAAGCTGCTGGAGATACAGATCCGGACCTCCGAGATGGACACGACGGCGGAGTATGGCATCGCTGCCCACTGGATGTACAAGCATGGCCTTACGGATCGTCAGGTGGACCGCCTGACCTGGCTCAAGAGCATGATGGAGTGGCAGAAAGAGACGACCGACGCCAGTGACTTTATGGAGTCTTTGAAGGGTGAGCTCGTCGCTGAGGAGGTCTTCGTCTTTACGCCGAAGGGTGACGTGGTCAGCCTTCCCAGCGGGGCGACGCCTATAGACTTCGCCTACCACGTCCACACCGAAGTTGGTCACCGTACGATAGGGGCAAGGGTCAACGACCGTATCGTTCCCCTCGACTCCGAGCTCGTCTCCGGTGACAGGGTCGAGGTAATCACGGGCAAGAACTCGGGGCCTAGCCGCGACTGGCTAGCCGTGGTCCAGAGCGGGCGCGCCCGGAACAAGATAAGACAGTTCTTCAACAAGGCCGACCGTGAGGACAACCTGAGCCTGGGACGCGAGAAGATACTTGACCTTCTAAAGAAGCGGCGGATCGGGAAGGTCCCCTCCGGCATCCTCGAGGACGTGGCCCGCGCGACCAACTACACATCGCCTGACGACATGTTCGCCGCCGTCGGTGCCGGCGTGCTCTCGGCCGAGAACGTGGCAGGCCGTATAGTCGAGAAGGTACAGCCAAAGGAGGAAGAGGAACAGCACAGAGAGCAGAGCCCCGCGCTCGCCCCGCTCCCGCTCCCCGAGGGTGAAACCGACGAGCAAACCGGGGTGCGCGTCGTCGGGTCGAGCGGGATCCTTACGCGCCTGGCGCGCTGT
>DATDKO010000235.1:0-5014 GCA_036519935.1 Rubrobacter sp.
GCGTCAGGGTTCGCATAACCTTTATCCTGTATCTCTTGCTCCATCATAGATCCTCCTCAGTCACTCGACTTTCGCACGAGCGCACATTCTAACGTATCTCCGATAAGGTTTGTCGAGTTTATGTTCGGGAAGGTCGGTTGAGTTCAGACGCCTCTTCTCGGCCGTGCTCAGTCCCTGTAGACTACGAGTTCGTCGAGAGGTCTGCGCGAGCGGCGCTTTGGGGGGTCACCGTGGGCGTATCCCAACGTGAGCAGCGCGTGCGGGACGAGGCTCGGATCGAGACCCAGCGCCTCGACTACCCTCGCGGGGCAGAAGAGGGGCGCGCACATCCAGCCCGCGTCGAGGCCCGAGTCGTAGGCGGTCAGCAGCGCATTCTGGGCGGCAGCCCCCAAAGAATGTACGGCCATCGTTGTCTCGCCGCGCTGGCGCTCCGCATCGGGGTAAGCATCGAGATCTTCGAGGTAAAGGCAGATCAAGACGAGTACCGGCGCGTCAAGCAGGCGTCTGCGGGAGCCTTCGAGACGCTTCTCGACGATCTCCGCGCTCTGCCCGTCCATCTCCAGGTTGGCCCGCCACTCCTCGCCCATCGCGCGAGCCAGACGCTCTTTGGTCGCTTCTTTGGTGAGCACGGCGAATCGCCAGGGTTGTCGTCCGTGGGGGGAAGGGGCCCACCTGGCGGCTTCGAGTACCCGCTCCAGCAGATCCTCTGGCACCCTCTTCTGGAGATAACGCCTGACGGAGCGGCGGCCATGAATCGTGTCGAGGACTTGCGATCCTGAGATGTCGGGTTCGTCGAGGGCGCCCCACGAGGCGGCTCTCTCGGGGCGTATGGCGATTACGGGGTTCTCTTCTATGCGCATCGCCTCGTACTGGTGGTACTTCCCCCTAAGGAGCCTCACGGCTGCGGCATGCTCCTCGGTGCCAGGGTTCAGAAGCTCAGCCCTGCCACGCACCATCACGAAAGCCAGAAGGTCCCACGCTTCGGTGTAGCGGTCGGCGATGAGCGCTACATCGGGGTTCTCGAGAATGTTCCTGACGCGCTTGAGACGGGTTACGGCTACGTCTTTCGGCTTCTCGTCGAGGGCTATGAAGATCGAAGCACGCGCCAAGGCGAAGCACACGGGTATGGCGTGCGGTTTGCCCATCCCGTCGGAGGTAGCGAGACGGGCCACCCTCTGGCGTACGAGGAAGGCGGCCTGATCCTCACCCAGTACGCTCGGGATTGCCCTCAAACCTTCACTGCGTCGCGGACGCGCGGGGCTACTTGGGAGGCGAACAGACGCATGTTGGCTAGCGCCTGTTCGTGGGTGACACCGGGGAGACGTCCCCAGAAGCAGAGGTGGTCGTAGGGCGCCTCCTGGTAGAGCTCGATCAACGCTTCCGCGACCTCCTCAGGTGTGCCGACCAGATATCTCTCCCAGGGTAGATCCTCCTCGCGGATCTGCCCTGGACGAGGTTCGTCCCTGTCGGTTCCCCACACGGCGTAGCGCGTGCGCTGGTACGCAATAGCGGGACCGACGATCTCCCTCGCCAGCCCGGCATCCTCGTGTACGAAAACCACGCCCGAGGCCACGTAAGGGAACTCTTCTCCTGCGCGCCCGTGCCGCTCCAGCGCCGCCAGGACCTTCCTGTAAATCTCACCGAAGGCTCCACCCCCCGCGGATGCCAGGAACCCGTCAGCGAGGCGTGCGGCGCGGTCGATGGCAGGGTCAGCAAAAGCACCGACGTAGATGGGCAGTTTGCTCTTGGGTCGAGGTTCGAACGGCAGGTCGTCGAAGCTCCAGCGCCTGCCTTTGTAGCCCGTCCTTCCCTCTCCGAGGGCGTGACGGATCACCTCGATCCCCTCCTCGAAGAGCGAGGGCCTGTACTTACGCTCGAAGCCAAGCGTCTCGAACTCGTGCTGCACGTAGCCCTGGCCGACCCCTAGCACGAACCGCCCGCCTGAGATAAGATCGACTACCGCCGCATCCTCCGCCACCCTCAGGGGGTGATGCATCGGCAACAGGAGCACGTTCGTCCCGATGGTCATGGTCCTTGTCCTGGCCGCAATTGCGGCGGCGGCCACGAGCGGCGAGGGCAGGTATCCATCGTCTACGAAATGGTGCTCGGAGAGCCAGGCCCCCGTAAAGCCCAGCCTCTCTCCCTCTTCGATCTCCTCCAGACACTCGGCATAGAACCGCGCGTAGTCCCCGAGCGGCAACCTCTGCCTGAAGTCGTACCACAGCCCGAACGTCGGGGCGGTGCCGTTCCCTACCAAAACGTCTCCTCAGCGTGTGCTCACGCGCCTAGTCTACAAGAGACGCGCGCCACAGGGACAAGATCGGTAGTAGATCTTCTGTCCGACCGAGATGAAGTCGGGATCGGTTATGCTGTTGGCCGAAGCGAGGTCATGTACGTAGGTGCCAAACTGGGTCGCTATCCCCACAGGGTATCTTCCGGTCGTCCTACGTGTAACCTGAAACCTGATGCCAGGCATAGGGAATGCCTCGGGTCTTCTCCACGCCGCCGCTGCGGGTGGCCGCGTACCCCACCGTCTGGCATAGTTTATTGGCCGTGGTTTTGCAGGGAGGGGTCTGATGCCGGGCAGGATCGAAGACTACGCGATGGTGGGAGACCTGCAGACCGCGGCCCTGGTCGGCTCTGATGGTTCTGTGGACTGGCTGTGCTTCCCCCGCTTCGATTCGCCCTGCTTCGCCGCGCTGCTCGGCAACGACTCTAACGGCCGCTGGCGTCTTGCCCCCACCTCGGGCGGCCGTTGCACGACGCGACGTTACAGGGGGCACACGCTCGTCCTGGAGACCGAGTGGGAGACTCCGACCGGCGCCATAAGGGTGGTCGATTGTATGCCGCCCTGCGGTGTGGCGCCCGACCTGGTTAGGGTGGTCGAGGGCGTAACGGGCAGAGTATCGGTAACAAGCGAGCTAAGGATACGCTTCGACTACGGCCACGTCGCCCCGTGGGTCACCATAGAAGGACGCGAGGTGCGCGCCGTTGCTGGCCCGGACGCGCTGTGGATGCGCGCCTCGCCCCCCCACTAGGAGAGGGGCGGTGAGATCCTCTCCTGGTTCACACTCTCCGAGGGAGAGCGCGTCCCTTTCGTGCTCAGCTGGTCGCCTTCCTACGGCGAGAGGCCTGTGGCCATCGACGGCCTGCAGGCGGTGGACGACACGGAACGCTTCTGGCTCGATTGGGCCGGCGGCATCGGATACGATGGCCGCTTCCAAGACGCCGTGTACCTCTCCCTCCTAACCCTCAAGGGGCTGACCTACCAGCCGAGCGGCGGTATCGTCGCCGCCGCAACGACCTCGCTCCCCGAGACCCTCGGCGGCTCCAGGAACTGGGACTACCGCTACTGCTGGCTGCGCGATAGCACATTCACCCTCGGTGCGCTGATAGGAGCAGGCCTGCATGAGGAGGCCCGCGCCTGGCAGCAATGGGTACTGAGGGCCGTCGCCGGCGACCCCGCCGACGCTCAGATCATGTACGGCATCGACGGCACCCGCCGCCTGCCCGAGTACGAACTGCCCTGGCTCCCGGGCTACGAAGGCGCCTCGCCGGTGCGCATAGGCAACGACGCCGCAGGCCAGGTCCAGGGCGACGTACCAGGCGAGGTGCTCGCCACCGCGCACGTGGGTCGGACCGCGGGGATCGTCTCTATGGAGAGGGGTTGGGAACTGCAGCGCTGGCTCGCCGAGCGCCTGCAAGAGGCCTGGAAGAGGCCTGACAACGGGATCTGGGAGTCGCGCGGGGAGAGGCAGCACTTCGTCTACTCCAAGGTGATGTGCTGGGTTGCGTTTGACTCTCTGGTCAAGGGCGTCGAGCGTTTCGGGCTCGATGGTCCCGTAGACCACTGGCGGGCCGTGCGTGACGAGATCCACTCCGACGTCCTGGAGAAAGGCTACGACGCCGCACAGGGGACCTTCACCCAGGCCTACGGCTCCAGGGCACTCGACGCCTGCGCGCTACTCATCCCACGCGTGGGGTTTCTGCCCTACGACGACGAGCGGGTGATCAGTACCGTCGAGACGATCCGCAATGAGCTGACCGAAGACGGCCTCGTACTTCGCTACCGAACAGACCAATCCGACGATGGTCTCGCAGGACGCGAAGGCTCGTTTTTGATCTGCAGCTTCTGGTTGGTCTACGCGCTGTGGGGCATAGGCCGCCACCGGGAGGCCGAGGAACTCTTCGGGCGGCTGCTCGCGCTGTGTAACGACGTAGGGCTACTCAGCGAAGAGTACGGCACGCGCGCACAGAGGTTGGTGGGCAACTTCCCACAAGCGTTTACACACCTGGCCCTGGTCAACTGCGCGCTCCAACTATCCGATAGGGAGGGTAGCAGTGCAGCTAGAGAATAAGGTCGCCGCAGTAACGGGCTCTTCCCTCGGGATCGGCAGGGCCATCGCACTCGCTTTCGGGCGGGAAGGGGCCTCAGTGGCCATCAACTACAGGAGCCATCCCGAAGAAGGGGCAAAAGCGGTCCAAGAGATAGAGCAGGGCGGAGGCAGGGCCATCTCCGTACAGGCCGACGTCTCAGACCCTGAGGGTGTCCGGAACCTGATCCGGCAGCCCGAGGATGTCGCCTCCATGGCCGTCTACTTGGCCTCGGACGCCTCCTCCTACTCCACAGGAAGCACATTCTTCGTGGACGGCGGCATGATGCGCAAGTCGGGGAGCCTGTAAACGGGGACTCCGCTCCGGGACACGAGAGAGCAGATGTCCACAGCAAGGTCGACTACCCTACAAGTCCTGATGCCTAGCCTGCGAGGAGCAGGCGCGCACCTACGAAGATCAGCATGATTGCCAACAGCAGCTTGAGCGGCTTGCCGGGGATCCAGGGCGCAAGCCGGCTTCCGATCAGTACGCCAGGGATGCTGCCCAACAGCAGGGTCCCGGCCAGGGCGAAGTCCACGTTGCCCTGCGTCATGTGGGCTATGCCAACGACGAACGAGAGGACCATCGCGTGTGTGATGTCAGTGCCTACTATAACGGCCGGTGCTATGGGATAGAGAAG
>DATDKO010000236.1:0-13314 GCA_036519935.1 Rubrobacter sp.
GATCAAGGATATAAACCCCAACGTCGAGGTCAGAGTCCACGAGGAGGCGCTCACCAGCGAGAACGCGCTGGAGATCTTCGAGGACTACGACGTGATCGTCGACGGCACGGACAACTTCCCGACCCGGTATCTGGTAAACGATGCGTGCGTCCTCCTGAACAAGCCCAACGTCTACGGCTCGATCTTCCGCTTCGAAGGCCAGGCAAGCGTGTTCTACGCCGAGGAAGGTCCTTGCTACCGTTGCCTCTACCCCGAACCACCTCCTCCCGGCCTCGTCCCGAGCTGCGCCGAGGGCGGAGTGCTTGGCATCCTGCCTGGCGCCATCGGCACCATCCAGGCTACAGAGACGGCCAAGCTCATACTCGGGATCGGCGAGCCGCTCATCGGAAGGCTCCTCCTCTACGACGCGCTGAACATGCGCTTCCGCGAGATGAAGCTCCGCAAGAACCCGGACTGCCCCGTCTGCGGCGAGAACCCGACGGTTACGGAGCTGATCGACTACCAGGAGTTCTGCGGCATCCCGCATTCTGAGAGTGCCGAACAGGACAACGGCGTGCCTGAGATCAGCGTGAACGAGCTCAAGCAGAAGATGGATCATGGCGAGGACATAAACGTGCTCGACGTACGCGAGCCGCACGAGTACGAGGTCGCCAATATCGGCGTGAGGCTAATACCCTTGGGGGAGCTTCCACAGCGTCTGGCTGAATTGGATCAGGACGAGTACTTCGTCGTTCACTGCAAGACCGGCAGCCGCAGCGCGAAGGCCGTCAAGCTCCTGCAGGACGCGGGCTTCCAGAACGTCCACAACGTCAAGGGCGGCATCACAGCCTGGAGCGAGGAGATCGACCCGAGCATCCCGAAGTATTAGGGAGGCTATAGGTCTCAGGCATCAGGGTACTGCGGGCGACCTGGCGCGAGTAAGGTTCAGGGAGCGGGAGGCAGGCTTAGCGTGAACCTTGCCCCGTCTCCTTCGGTATTTTCGGCGCTGACTTCACCGCCCTGGGCGCGGGCGAGGTCCCGGGCGATGGCGAGACCGAGACCCGTTCCGCCGCCCGAGAGTCCCCTGCTCCTGGCGGCGCTATGCGTGTCGGCTCTGTAGAAACGCTCGAAGATGCGATCCAGGCTCTCGGGGGCTATCCCTGGCCCGGTGTCCGTAACGGTCGCCTCGACCTGTTTGTCCATGATACGGCCCTCCACTGTTATGGTCCCGCCAGGAGGTGTGAAGCGGAGCGCGTTATCGAGGAGGGCAGCGAGGCTCTGGCCCGTACGGGGCGCGTCGCCGCGCGCAGGAAGTTTGCCTGAGTGGTGAACCTCGAGATTCTTGTCCTCGGCCCTTGCGCGAGCGGCGAATCGCTCCGAGGTCTCGGAGAGGACGAGGGCGAGGTCGAAAGGTTCACGGGAGACGGAGACCTTCTGCGCATCCAGACGCGCCAGCAGTAGGAGATCGGAGAGCACGGCGCTCATCCTGTCGGTCTCGCCGAGCAGGTCGTCGACGAGCTCACGGTTGTCAGAGGTCTTATTCGGGTCGTCGATGCCGCGGGAGAGGACCTCGGCGTCGGCCCGGATCAGGGTCAGCGGCGTCTTCAACTCATGGGAGGCATCAGCGATAAATGTCCTCTGCCTGCCGAACGCTTCTTGGACCGGACGCATCGCCCGCCGCGACATGAAAAGCCCGCCGGCCGTCGCCAGTACCAACGCTCCAAAGCCCGTGAGGACTAGCACGAAGATTAGCCGTTCCACCGTTTCCGTCACCGCCTGACGCGACTGGGCGGCCTGTACCACCGCGACTACACTTCCGAACTCTCCGTACTTCTTTACGGGAATGCTCATCACCCTTACGGCGCCACCAGGTCCGGGAACGGTCTCTCTTATCGTCTGCCTCTCCTGCCCGGCTCTCTGGGCCATGTATGCGTAGGGGAGGCCGAGAGAAAAGGATGTCTCGTCCAGATCCCCGTAGGTGGAACCATCGGGCAGAAGTACGATCACGGCCACGTCGTAATCAGTGGTAGCCTTCACGACACCGTACCTGTCTTTGCCGCTCAACACGCTGTTGGCCTTATCTTCCGCCTTCTGAAGGAGCAGGGCATCTTGTTGTTCGCTTGCCCGCAGGTAGAATGTGAACACCACAACGACGCTAAAGACCAACAGGATGAGGGCCAGTATGCCTACGTAGCCCACCGTCAGGCGCCGCCTGATGTGGTCAAACATCAGCGTGGGCCTGGTTGCGGCTCGAAGGTGTAGCCGACACCGCGGACGGTTCGAATGTGGGAGGCATCGCCCTCGCCGTCGAGTTTCTTGCGCAGGTAGGAGACGTAGAGGTCGACGACGTTGGCGTAGACTTCGGGCGAGGCGCCCCACACGGTATCGAGCAGAACCGGGCGGGTGAAAACCTGCCCGGGGCGCTGGAGAAGGGTGGCGAGCAGTGCGAACTCCTTGGCCGTCAGGTCCACGGTCTGTCCTCTGTGGCGAACCACGTGACGCACAGGGTCGAGCGTAACGTCGCCGGCCGCGAGTATCGCGCCGTCTTTCTCCTCGCCCCACGGACGGCGGGCGAGAGCCCGAACGCGGGCGAGCAGTTCGGGGAAGGCGAAAGGCTTGGGGAGGTAGTCGTCGGCGCCGGCGTCGAGGCCTTCCACGCGGTCTTCGATCTGGTCACGGGCGGTCAGCATGATTGCTGGCGTCCCGACCTCCGCGGCCCTTAGCCTCTTGACCAGCTGGACACCGCTCAACTCCGGGAGCATCCAGTCCACGATCAGGAGGTCGTATTCGTCTGCCAATGCCCGCATGAGCGCCTGCCGGCCGTTGGCCTCCGTCTCGACGGCGTAGCCCTCCTCGACGAGAACCCGCGAGATCAGGCGCGCCAGCCTCTCTTCGTCCTCTACTACCAGTATCCGCATCATCTGTGTATTATCGCCGCTCTGCAGCAGATCTGCCCCCTGTGCGACCTTTCCTGTGAAAACGCTCATGGACCGCAAAGGCTCTTCACATGTTGGAAGTCCAGACTACGACGCAGAGAGATCACACACCACAAGGAGGAGAATTGGCAACTCATCTGAGAAAGCTGTCAGGCGGGCACAGCACAGGGCGGCGCTTCTGGAATCGGGGCCGCGAGGGAGTGGCCTCGGGGAGGTAATGGTATGAAGCGACACGCCTTACAGCGCTCTTTCTTGTTGGCGCTCGTGGTACTGGCAGCGCTGGTTTTCGTGCTCGGTGTCATCTATCTCGACCCGGGCGAGGGCAAGACGCAGACTGCCAAGCCGGTCAAGTCGGCTCCAGCAAGTATCCCGGCGGATGAACCCGTGGCCAAAGTCGCCTCCGTACTGAGCCCTTCTGTGGTGCAGATCAACGTCACGGGGATCCAACAGACCCCATACGGGGCGCAAAAAGAGGAGGGTATAGGGAGCGGTGTGATCTACCGTTCTGATGGATACATCATCACCAACAACCACGTCGTCGAGGGCTCGCGCAGCGTCGAGATCGCCTTCGCCGACGGCACGACGGAGCGCGGGCAGGTCGTCGGCACGGATCCGACGACAGACATCGCCGTCGTCAAGGTAGGCCGCGACGGGCTTCCGGCCGCGAGCTTCGCGAACGGAGATCCGATAGTAGGCCAGACGGCGATCGCGGTCGGCAGCCCGTCCGGCTTCGAGTCTACGGTCACGTCGGGCATTATCAGCGGCACGAGGCGCGAGGTCCCTGCCCAGATTACCGGAGGGAGGCAAGAAACCTCTCTGGTCGACCTGATCCAGACCGATGCGGCCATCTCCCCTGGCAACTCGGGCGGCGCCCTGGCGGACCGAGAAGGCCGGGTCATCGGTATAAACGTGGCCTACCTGCCGCCGGGCAAGACGGGCGCCGAGAACATCGGCTTCGCCATACCTTCTGACACGGCTGTCTCGGTGGCGGACCAGCTGATCGAGAACGGCGAGGCCGTCCACCCCTACCTCGGCGTCTACCTCTCTGATCTGACCCAGGAGACCGCGAAAAGATTCGGGAGTCCTGTAGATTCAGGGGCGCTGGTCGAGAAGGTCGAGCCCGGCGGTCCGGCCGACGCCGCCGGAATACGACGTGGTGACGTTGTGATCGCCGCCGGTTCGGAGGAGGTGCGCAGCTCGGGCGACCTGATCTCGGCGCTGCGGAACTACCAGCCTGGCGATACAGTAGATCTGACGGTCCTCAGAAACGGCGAGAAGAGCAAACTCCAGGTAAACCTCGCCGAGAGCCCTCAGTAAGGCGCTTCGGACCTTCCGCCTCTAAGGGCGCGTTCCCGATCGGGGCGCGCTCTCTACGTTGCTGGCTGCCTCTCGGATGGGGGATCGGGACATTGCGCCCGGACTCATAGGTGGTGCACACTGGGGGGCAGGCATCAGGAAGAAGGGGGATTCCCGGTTACTACGAGCGGCGGGCCGGATAGCGACACAGGAAGAATAGAGGCCTTTTCCGACGGGGTGTTCGCCATCGCGATCACGCTCCTTATCATAGAGATCGGGGTTCCGCACGTGGTGGGCACGGAATCTCTTTTCGAGAAGCTCGTCGAGTTGTGGCCTTCTTATCTCGGGTACGCGATCAGCTTCCTCGTAATTGGTACCGTCTGGGCGAACCATCACAACCGTTTCCGCCTGATCTCACGCTCAGACCACATCCTGCTCTTCCTGAACATCGTGTTCTTGATGTGCGTCGCCTTTATCCCCTTCCCCACGGCCCTGCTCGCCGATTATCTATCCGGTACCGATGAGCACCGAACTACCGCCGTCGCCGCATACAGCGGCACGCTGGCCGTGACCGCCATCTTCTTCACCATTCTCTGGCTCTACGCCGCAGGGAACTACCGCCTCGTGGATAGGGCGGTCGACCCTCTGTTGGTGCGTGCCATGACACGCCGCTACGTGCTCGGCATGCTCCTCTACATCCTGGCCTTCGCGCTCGCATTCTTCAGCACGGCGGCGAGCCTGGCGCTTATCGTCATCCTGGCCCTGATCTTCGTCTTGCCCGAACCGGAAGACCCAGGAAGCTCGCGTCGCACCCGGCGGCCCCCTATCAGGGGCTGACCCGGAAGATCCTGCGACCCTCGACTATCTCTTTCTCGCCAGGTAGACGCCGCAGAGGATGACGACTGCGCCGAGGAGTTGTTCCAGTCCGAAGTCCTCGCCGAGGAGTACGATGCCCGTACTCACGCCTGTCAGGGTGACGAGGTACTGGTAGATCAGGACCCGGTTCGCCCCGACGTGGGAGACTCCATAACCCCAGGCGGCGAAGCCGAAGGCAGAGGAGCAGAGCGCAGAGTAGGCCGCCGCTCCCCACGCGAGACCGTCCAGAGAACCGACGTCGAAACCTCCGGGGTCGAGGGCTGCGAGCGGGAAGGCCGCGAGGCCGCCGAGGGTCATGGCGTAGGCGGCGAGGGCAATGGGAGAGTAGCGTCTTAGAAGTGAGAGCGAGAGGACGGTGTAGGAGCCCCAGAACACGGCAGCGACCAGTATGAGGGTGTCCCCGACGAGGCTGGTGCCAGCAAACTCGAGCCCGCCGTACACGATGAACCCGACCCCGAGGAGGGAGAGCCCGATGCCGAGGATGCCTGCGAGCCTCGGCCGCTCCAGTCCGAGTGCGAATCCGAGGAGCATCCCCCACACGGGGGCCGTCGAGTATACGAGGGCCGTGTTTGCCGCCGTCGTCAGGCTCACCCCGAGGGTGAAAACCGTCTGGGTGAGTGTGACGCCGACCACCCCGAGGCCGAGCACGGCGAGGAAGTCCTCGCGACGCAGGCGACTCCCCGATTCGAGGAATGGCACGAACAAGAGCAAGAGACAACCGGCCAGGGTGAAGCGCGTTGCGGCGAAGAGGATCGGCGGGACGCTCTCGACGACGATCTTTACCGCCGTGAAGTTGGTCCCGAAGAAGAAGACCGTCAACAGCAGCGCGGCCTCGACTCCTAGCGAGGCCCGCCGTTTCGGTTCCTCTTCAGTGGTCACGGGAGCCCTCGGCTAACGGACGAAGTTCGTCTCCGCGCTAAGGGTTTTTATGTAGGCGGAGATCACACGGGCGCAGTTCTCGACGTCCTCTACGTCCACGACCTCGTTGGGAGAGTGCATGTAGCGGTTGGGGCACGAGACGAGTCCCGTCGCGATCCCGGCCCTGGTGAACTGTATGGCGTCTGCGTCGGTCCCCGTCGAGCGCGAGTCGGCCTCCAGCGTGTAGGGGATATTCTCGCCCTCCGCCGCCGCGATGAGGCCTTCCGAGACGATGGGCGAGATGTTTGTCGCCCGCTTTATGACGGGGCCGCTGCCCAGGGAGTGATCCCCGTGCTCGTTCTTGGAGACGCCGGGGGTGTCTGTGGCGTGGGTCACGTCAACGGCGATGGCCACGTCGGGGTCGAGCCCGAAGGCAGCCCCGCGGGCACCGTAGAGACCTATCTCCTCCTGAACGCAGGCCACGGCCACGACCTCCGCGCCGAGATCATCCTCATCGGAGAGCAACCTCAAGGCATCGAGCACCACGAACGCGCCCATGCGGTTATCCACAGATCGGGAGGCTAGACGCCCGTTCGGAAGCTCTATGAGATCCTGGTCGATTACACCAACGTCCCCGACGCGGACCATGCCTTTGGCTTCTTCGGCGTCTTTGGCGCCTGTGTCGATCCAGAGGCTCTTTATCTCGGAGACCTTCTTGCGCTCGTCAGGCTCCATAATGTGGATGGCCTTCTTGCCGATCACGCCGACTACCTCGCCGCCCTTCGCGAGCAACCGGATGCGCTGTCCCACGAGCACCTGCGAATCCCAGCCGCCGACGCCGGTAAAGCGGAGCAAGCCGTTCTCCTCTATGTGGGTGATCATCACCCCGATCTCGTCTATGTGCCCGGCTAGCATGACCTTCGGCGAGCCGCCCGCCCCGATGGTGGCGAAGGAGTTCCCCATCCTATCGCCCCTGACCTCGGCGAACTTCCCGGCCTCCTCCCTCCAGACCTTCGCAGCGGCCTCTTCGTAACCGCTAGGCCCTGGCGTCGAAAGCAGCCTTTTCAAGAAATCGTACGACGCGTCTCTCACAAGGGTCCTTTCTATGGTAGAAGCGAATCTCTAAGAGAGCGCCTCCCGGCGCTTCTAACAGGTTACCCGAAGTTCGAGTATATCGCTGCTGAGCGGCCGCCGGTCTCTACCGATGGTCCTGTAGGGGATCTCGATCCCGAACGCCTCCGAGAAGGGATTGGGATCGAGGCGCAACGTCTGTCTGTCCTTCCATACCGGCCCGAAGCGCGTACCTTCGAACTCGAACCCTCCAGGATAAGGCGGCGGACTCTCTTCGCAGCCAGGCTCGTTGAGGCACAAGAACAGCGAGAGGCCGTCACAGAGCCGCAGAAAGCGGAAGTTTCGCTCGAGGTTCTCCAACTCTTCTTCGGACATTCTCACTTCGAGGCTGCCCTGGCGCTCCAGCTCGTCCTCGCGGAACTCGATCTCCTTAGGCCGCTCGGAGTCGAGTAGGAAGCGGGCGTAGTGCATGCTGCAAAGGCAACCCGCGTATGGGTCGTGAGCCACTACCAGATCTATCCCCCTCCTCTGGGCCGCCAGTTTCAGGTCCAGGGGATAATCCACAAAGGAGTAAGGCCTATCCTTCTCCTCGTTCCACAGCACCTCCCTGTCAGCTTCGCGCCAGGCCAGGTCGTGGTTGGCGATCGCGTAGATTGTGGACTCGAAGGGTCGAGGCTTCTCCCTCCACCGGAGCGCGAACTCGCCCGCGATCAGGGCGTGCTCGTGCTGCTCGAAGAGCAAGAAAGCATCGGGCCGCTCGCGAACGATCATATGCCAAGCTTAGCAGCTTGGCAGCACGCTGCCTTTGACGGCTTGTCAGCAATTCAGCTAGTCATTTCGTAGCCTCGTCGAGAGCGTAGAGCTCGACTGCCGCTTGAAGCGGTTCGTCGTGTGCGGCAGGGTAAGATCCGAAACGGAGGAAGCTGACATGCCGATAAGCGAGGGCCGCCGGGCCCGACGCGTGCTGAGAAGGCACGAAGCGCCGGGCTGACCAGCTTTACAACACCGGCCGCCTGTCTACGGCGAGCGGAGATCTGAGTTTGGAGTCTTCGAGGAACGCGTCCTGCGTCTCCTCGAAGAGGTCTGAGGGGACTGTGGCCAGCGCCAGGACGAAGCCCTCTTGGAAAGTACCTTCCCACTCTTCGGCTAACTTCTCGGGGAGGCCCATGGCGAGAAGCATCTTCTGAAGGCGCGGCCTGCGGTGGTAGAGGATGAGGCCGATGATTACCGCCAGGGTCATGACGGCCTGTACGGTGATCCCGGTCGGCGGATGGACGGCACCCATGAGAACGCTCACGGCCGTCACCCCGAGGTACGTGCTCGCCAACTCGAACCCGTGCGTCCGTGAGAGCCTGGACTCGACCCGGCAGGTCCTGACGTTAGGGAGCGTTACGCCCACGAGTCGTTCGTCCTTGCGTCGCGAGAGCACGAGGAGCGAGTCAGCGGGGATCCCAAGGTCCTCTAGACGTTCATCGAGGGCTTTGAGGGCCCGCAGGTCCTGCGCGACGGCCCCGACGGTATGGTAACGTGGAATGCTCATGCTTCGGCGATTTTACCAGTGATTTTGGCCTGTCTGACTTCAGCGGCGCAATCTTCTCAGCCGGAGGCCCGGACGATCCTCGCCTCGAGCGTGCCGAGCTCTTCGTCCGTAACCCACTCGAAGATGTTCCCCAGCTCGTCCCTCGCCAGGCTCAGGAGCCTCCCTTGCGCGTCCACGTATTCCGTCTCCACAGGCAGGTCGGTGACATCGCCGACCTCCTCCTCGTCGACTATCTCCCCCTCTTCGTTGTAGATTGTCTCGAGGATGCGTCCTGACGCGTCGACGCTGCGCCGGGTTGCCTGGCCTGCCTCGCCGGCCCGATAAGCGGGACGGCCGCCCAGTCCGCTGAGAAGCCTCCTGATCAGCTCGCTCTCACTCCCCTGCTTCCGCGCGTCTTCGATGGCGATCCTGAGCGCCACCTCGGCGATCTCGGAGTTGGAGGTGTGAATATCCTCCTGACGCTGCAGGTCGTGCCGAAGCCTGTCCAGCTCTCTGCCGACCTGTTTGGAGAGGTTGAACGTAGTGCCCACCAGCCAGGGCTGATCCTCCCAGGAGATTGCGCCTTCGCCCACAGCGGGCGGGGCCGTACCAGGCTCTACGGACTCCAGAGAATCCCGTTCGCCTCCGGGAGGCCCGGCGCTCTCTCTCAGGATGGTTCCCATGAGATCTTCCGGCACTTTTCTTGTCTTGCCCATGTCCCCTTTCACGTCCCTTTCGCTACCCGCTCGGCCAGACGGGCGTAGTCGGCGGCCCCGTTGCTCCTTTTCGAGTACTCGAAGATGTGCTGGCCGAAGCCCGGCGCTTCCGAGAGCTTCGAGTTGTAGCGCACACAAGGCCACAGGGCATCGGGAAAATAGCGCTTGAGTTGCTCGAGTATCTCAGCGCTCTTCCTGACCCGCCCGTCGTAGAAGGTGGGGATTATGCTGAGTACCCGCAGGCCTTCCCTGTAGCGCTGGACCTGATCTACGCGGCCGAGGAAGTCGCCTATGCCCTGCAGCGCCAGGGCCTCCATGGAGACCGGGATCAGGAGCTCGTCGACGTAGAACAGACAGTTGACGTTGAGGACATCCCATGAGGGCGCCGTGTCGAGGAGCACGAAGTCGTATCCACTCAATTCCTCGAGGGCCTCACTCAAAACCAATTCGGAGCGCATATCCATCCGGGAGATCATTCGCTTCGCGCCGGAGAGAGCCGCTCCGCCAGCGATCACGAACAGATTCTCGCGGGCTTCTATCTGTACGTCTCCCAGGCCGGCGTCGCCCTGCAGCAATTCCGCCAGACCCTCACCAGCCTGCACGCCCAGACTCTTCGTAACCTGCCCTTGAGAGTCGAGATCGACGAGGAGGGTCCGGTAGCCTTCCAAAGCGAGACCAGCGCCTATGTTCACGCAGCACGTGGTCTTCGCGACCCCGCCCTTCGCGTTGATAAACGCTATCTTCCTCAACCCATTCCCGCAGTTACGCCCATCCCGGATAGGTAATCATACAATCAAGCGATAAAGCAAGTAAGAGCTTCCGCCTATAGGTTACCCATCACGGCCTGCGCCGGGATCGACTCCCCAACGGTAGCGACTCCAGATTTCTCGTATGAGGCTGCCTTCGGTGATTCCGTTTGGGACTGGATCTCCTGTGCCAGGGAGTCTCGGATCTCTGAGGCGTGTTCGAGGACTTGCCGTCCCGGATTGAGAAAGGCACGTTCGTAGCCGAGTTTGTCGAGAAGATCACCGCTGACAAGCTAGAAAGAGGAGGGCTCTTGGCGTAAGCAGCCAACGCAGCTTGCCGGTGCGCGGCGCAGGGGCGCCGTCGAAGCGGATGCACATCACGCTGCCTGTTCTGATCTTGATCTCCAATCCATCGTCTTCCCCGGTGAGCAGGTACGCGGCGAGCTCTTGCAGGCGGGGTTTGTGCCCGACCACGGCGACGTATTTCGCCTCCGCGTAGTCCTCTAGCGCGAGAGTGGCCTTCTCCGGTGAGGCTCGCCGACGGCTGGCCGCGACCGCCGGCAATGGCTTGGGCGCGGGCCAGGAATCCAGTTCGGAGAGTATCTCCGCCGTCTGCCACGCCCGCCGAGCCGGGCTGCTGAGGATAACGTCCGCCCGGGGCACAATCCGGGCCAACCCGCGCGCCGCGAGCCGGAACTCCTCTTCGCCCTCGGGTGTGAGCGGGCGCTCGCTGTCGTGGGGCCAGCGGTCATGATCTTTCTGGAAGGCGGGGGCGTGGCGGAATAGGTAGAGATCCACGCTACCCCCCGCCCTTATAGCTAGAATGCCCGATCGAGGTAGGGGAACGTTGCTTAAGCCAGCTCTCGGCGAGGTCAACGTCCGTGGCTTCGAGCTGCCACTCGACCTCTGCGTGATTCTTCGCGGCGAACTCCTCCGACCGCCTGCCGAATCGCTCCGCGCGCAGGGAACGCCGTATTTTGGAAACGCCCGTTGCCATACGCGCAATGAATATACAGGATCGGGGAGTCGTTCGCCAGGGCTAAAACCCCTCTTCGAGCAGGAGCGCCTGGCTGTAGAGTGGTTCCTCGTCTCCTCGCTGGTGGAGTCGCACGAAGGAGCCGTCGGGCTTCAGTTCCCAAGCGTTGACGATGTAGGAGAGCGGCGGCGAAGCAACCGCTTCTCCCTTATGGGAGACCTCCGGACGCCTTTATGCAGGCTGTCGTTCCTCAGACGGCGTTTCCAGCGCGCATCCGCTCGGTGAGGGCAGCGTTGGCTTGAGAGCTACGATGAACCCGTACGGGTTCATCGCTCCCAGCCCTTCGGTAGCCGTTTGCCCGAGGCGGATGCCTCTCGGGTAAAAGACTCACGGATCCGTACTGCCCGAGCCAGCTTCTCCTCTGGCGGGGGCGGGCAGGCTCGAGGGTAGCCGAGCTCCTCGAGGAGATCTCCGGCAGCCGCCTCGAAGCGCTCTAAGTCCTCGGCAGGCATCTGTTCGCTCCACTTCCGCAGTCCAGGAGTGAGGGGCCGCCACGCCTTCTTCGCGTCGAGGTTGGGGTCCGCGTTCTCGCGACCCTGGTGGAATTTGAGCATGGCGTCGTCGTAGGGTAGGCCCAGGAAGTCGCACAGCGCCGCGCACGTCTCTTCGGGCACAGAGACCAGCGCCTCGTAGCGTACCTCGTGGTAGAGATTGGGAGCCAGCGATCCACCGTCTTCCCGGCCCAGGCGCACGTGCCACTCCCACCAGACGGCTGCCGTCGTTATCGGGTCCACTCCCCAGGTCGAGAAGCGTCCAAGTGCGTGGTCGGCCTTTCTCCAATTTATGGCCGACAAACACACATCGCGGCCGTCGCGGATGAGGTGGACGAACCTGGCCTCGGGCCATAAGGCGTTCAGGGTGGGGATGCGGCGCACGTAGGCGGGAGTCTTGTCCCCCACGAGGCGCTTGGCCTGCCCCTTCCCGTAGAGATCGAAGACACCGGTGACGAAGGTCGAGTAGGAGACCGGCTCCCCGGCTTCGACCAAGCTCTCGAGCATCTCCCGACTGGTCTCCAGGTTTTTGACCCCGCGTGCTTCTAACAGCCGATCCACGAGCTTGGTGGTCACCAGCCCTTGGGGAGTCAGGCCTCTTCGTCTCTCGAAAAAGTTGGGGATGAAGCGCGATTGGTGGATGATGGCGATGTGGGGGTGAGTGTCGACCAGCCGCCGCAAGAGCGTGGTGCCCGATCTCGGGCATCCCACGATGAACACGTACGGGTTCACGCCTGCCAGCCCTTCGGTAGTCGCCAGCCGCGCGCAAGGAGGTCCTGTCGAAAGGAGTTCCGGATCCTTGACGTGTTTTCCATCATCTCCCCCGGCGGATCGGGCACGACGCGCGGGTATCCGAGCTCCTCTAGCAGCTCGCCGGCCGCGGCCTCGAAGCGCTCGAGGTCCTGCGCGGGCATCTGCGTTCTCCAGTCCCTGAGCCCGGTGACGATGGGACGCCACTTATTCTGCTTGACGTAGAAGCAAGGATCCGGCATGCGCTCGTGGAATTTGAGAATGCCTTCGTCGTAGGGGATGCCCAGGAAGTCGCAGAGTGTCTCGCACGTTTTGGCGGGACGAGAAACCAGTTCTTCGTAGCGTACCTCGTGGTAGAGATTGGGAGCCAGCGATCCACCGTCTTCCCGGCCCAGGCGCACCTGCCACTCCCACCACACCGCCGCCGTCGTTGTCGGGTCCTCCGTCCAGGTAGAGTAGCGGCGGGCCAGCTTGTACGCCCTGCTCCAGTTTATGGCAGACAGAGACACGTCGCGACCGTCGCGGATAATGTGAACGAACCTGGCCTCGGGCCACAGAGCGTGCAGGGTGGGGATGCGGCGCACGTAACCGGGAACCTTATCCCCCACGAGGCATTTGCTCTGCCCCTTCCCGTAGAGATCGAAGACACCGGTGACGAAGGTCGAGTAGGAGACCGGCTCCTCGCCCGCCACCAGCCCTGCGAGTTCGTCCTGACCGATCCCCATGCGGGTGAACTTCTCGTCTGAGAGCAGCCAAGAGAGCAGCTCCGGGGTGACCAGGCCGTCGGGCGTCACTCCCTGTCGCTTCTCGAATCGCTTGGCGATCCAGTGCGTCTCGCGGGTGATGGCTATCTGCCGGTGGGCGTCGATTATCCGTCTCAGGAGCGTGGTGCCCGACCTCGGGCACCCCACGACGAAGACGTACGGGTTCATCGCTCCCAGCCCTTCGGTAGCCGTTTGCCCGAGGCGGATGCCTCTCGGGTAAAAGACTCACGGATCCGTACTGCCCGAGCCAGCTTCTCCTCTGGCGGGGGCGGGCAG
>DATDKO010000237.1:0-2067 GCA_036519935.1 Rubrobacter sp.
AAGGCTGCGCCCTCCCCCGTCCGCTCCCGCATATAGAGAGCGGTCAGGATGCCGGTGTATGCGTACATCCCGGCCGCTATGTCCGCGGCAGAGATGCCGACCTTCGAGGGTGTCTCGGGGGTGCCTGTCGTGGAGACGAGCCCGGTCTCGCACTGCACCAGCAGGTCGTACGCTTTCTTGTTCCGATATGGCCCCGTGGAGCCGTACCCGGAGATTCCGCAGTCGATGAGCCGGGGGTGCTCCTCGCTCAGCCTCTCTGCGCCGAAGCCCAGCCGCTCGGTGGCGCCGGGGGCGAGGTTGTGGACGAATACGTCGGCCCTCGCGAGCAGCCGGTTCAGGACATCCTTCGCGCCGGCCTCCTTCAGGTTCAGCGTGAGGGATTGCTTGGAGCGGTTGAGCCAGACGAAGTGGCTCGCCATACCCTTCACCGTAGCGTCGTAGCCGCGGGCAAAGTCGCCCACGCCAGGGCGCTCTATCTTTATGACCCTCGCGCCGAGGTCGGCGAGCTGGCGCGTGGCGAACGGGGCGGCGACCGCCTGCTCGAGGGAGACGACCATGATGCCTTCTAGCGGCAACATTCTCAGAAGGACCTCGGCAGGCCCAGGACGTGCTCGGCGACGTAAGAGAGGATGAGGTTAGTCGAGATGGGGGCGACCTGGAAGAGGCGCGTCTCGCGGAACTTGCGCTCTACGTCGTACTCGGCGTCGTAGCCGTAGCCGCCGAAGGTCTGCATCGCCACGTTCGCGGCCTCCCAGGCTGCCTCCGCGGCTAGCAGCAGCGCCATGTTCGCCTCGGCCCCGCTGGGCTCGCCCCGGTCGAACATCTCCGCCGCCCGGAAGCGCATCAGGTCCGCGGCCTCCACGCGCACGTGCGCCTTCGCTATGGGGAACTGGATGCCCTGGTTCTGCCCTATCGGGCGGCCGAAGACCTCGCGTTCTTTAGCCCGCTGCGTGGCCCTATCTACAAACCAACGCCCGTTGCCGATGCACTCGGCGGCGATGAGGACGCGCTCGGCGTTCATGCCGTCCAGGATGTAACGGAAGCCCTTGCCTTCCTCCCCGATCAGGGCGCTCGCCGGTATCTCCAGATCCTCGAAGACGAGCTCGTTGGTCTCGTTGTTGATCATCACCCGCCGCGGGTTGACCGTAAGCCCGTTGCCAGTAGCCTCGGCCAGATCGAAGAGAAAGACTGAGAGCCCCTCGGATTTGCGCTTCACCTGATCCCTCGGCGTGGTTCTGGCAAGCAGGATCATGTAGTCGGAGTGCTGGACGCGGGAGATGTAGATCTTGCGGCCGTTGACGACGTAACGGTCGCCGTCGGGGCTTCGCCTGGCCGTCGTCCTCAAGGAGGTCGTGTCGGTCCCCGCCTCGGGCTCGGTCACGCCGAAGGCCTGAAGACGGATCTCGCCGCTGGCGATCTTCGGGAGGTACTCCCTCTTCTGCTCCTCGGAGCCGTGCCTGAGCAGGGTCCCCATCGTGTACACCTGCGCGTGGGCCGGCTGCGCGTTCCCGCCGGAGCGGTTGATCTCCTCCAGGATGACGGACGTGTCGGCGAGCCCCAAACCCATGCCCCCGTATTCCTCGGGGATGAGCGCCCCCAGGTGGCCGCTCTCGGTCATCGCCCGGACAAACTCCTCCGGGTACTCGCGCTTCGCGTCGAGCTCGCGCCAGTAGCCCTCCGAGAACCTCTCGCAGACTTTCCTCGCGCTCTCCCTGATCCCCTCGCGCGCCATAACCGTATCCACCTCGTCCTCCTCGCTCTAACGTACTGCGGCTATTCGTCGGAGCCGGACCCGCCCTGGAAGACCTCGACGCTCGGCTCTATGCCCTCAGCCCCCGTAACCTCGCGCCACGCCTCGAAGCCGGCCTGGAAGGCGACGATCCCGGCCTCGGGGATAGCTATCTCCATCGCCTCGAGGATCTCTTCCTTGCTGAGACCGAGATCCAAGGCGACCCTGATGTGGCTCGCTATGTGGCCCTTGCTCGCCCGCATCACCGTCAGGCTGACGATGAAGATCAACTCCTTCGTCTTGCGATCCAACCTCCTCTCCTTGAGGTAGGCAGCCTC
>DATDKO010000238.1:0-3449 GCA_036519935.1 Rubrobacter sp.
CCTAAAAGCATGATTTTAGTCGCTACTAGTAGTGGCAAGCAGGTACTTAGAGGTATGAACAGGCTTATTCACCGAAGTGCGGGAAGGGGAATTCTCCGAAGTCCATATCCACCATCCTGAATATCCTTCCCTATCGGGCTGGTGCTGTGCGCCATTTAGCCACTCCCATGGATAGAATGCTTCCACAAGATGTAGTGGGTCTGGATAAAGATTCGCTATCGTGAATGACGAGAACCTCGCCTAGACTGAAGGTGAAGCCTACACACAACGGCTTCCCCTTCTGAGGAGCGGTCGCGATCCCGTCCCTCGTTCCACCGCACCCTGCGCCTCGCTTTCATCAGCGCTGCCTCTGCCGCCGCTGCGCCGAAGGAGAGTAAACACTATTCTGGGTCGGGGTACTACAGGGCTCCGGCCCTCAACTAGGAAGGACAGAGATGACAAAGAGCGCAGCGAAGCCAGGCTCGATAACCAGCTACGAGGAAGCGCTAGAGAAGCTAAGCGCTGAGCTCAAGGCCGCTGAAGAAGATCGAGCCCAGCTCGAGGCACAGTGGCGCGAGAAGTACATGCCCGACGTTGAGGAACTGATTGACTTCGCTCGCAGGCGCAACCATCCGTGGGCGCAGAAGATTGAGCCGGAGAATGAGGGCATCGTTAAAGAGACTTTCTTAGTGTGGCTCTACAGATCCACAGAGGAGCAGCGCAAGATTCGCGCCCTTGAAACTGACATTGATGGCCTCAAGCTGCGGATTAGGAAGACTAAGAAGATGTTGCGCCTCCTAAAGGGCCCTTGAAACTGAGCGCGGAGAGGGGTAGGGAGCCCAGAGACCAGCCGGTACAATCCGCGTATAGCAGGGTCGCCGTCTTCTCTCACTCCCCGGCGGCCCTCTTTTTGTTTATATCTTTGGGCAGGCGTGGG
Organism: Rubrobacter sp.; assembly: GCA_036519935.1. GTDB lineage: Bacteria > Actinomycetota > Rubrobacteria > Rubrobacterales > Rubrobacteraceae > Rubrobacter_D. The sequence continues at coordinate 917 of DATDKO010000238.1, forward strand.
GGAGCGGTGTACATAAGACAGTCGCGAGCGTGCTTGCAATCGCCGAATCATTCGTCTCCCTGTATATCCATCCAACACCACAAGATTGGTCCTCCGCCACGAGGCGTGCCGGGCCTTAGAAGCCATCCTCACGCCTCTAGGAGGGCGATCTATGCACGATCTTGCACACGAATTTCGGAGAATTCCTCTTCCACGCACTCCGGTGAATAAGCCACACCGAGGCGCCTTACTCAGTGGCCTGGGACAGTGTTGAGTGCCACCACGCCAACCACGATCAGCACTATGCCCAAGACGTGTACAGGCCCCGGGACCTCCTTCCAGATCAGCAACCCCAAGCGATCATGGCTCCTCCTCTCGGCCCACCAGGAAATCGATGACGATCCTGGTGTCGAGGCTACCGTGGCCGGCGCCTGGCAGGACGGCGAGCTGCGCGTCGGGGAGTCCTTCGCGCAGGGCGAGGGTGTGCTCCATTGGGATCTCCTCGTCGCGATCGCCGACCATGATTAGCACCGGCCCGGGGTAACCCGCGAGGTCGGCAACCGTGAGGGTCGGCTCCTCGCGATGCATCCGGTCGAGCTTCTCCTTCACAACCCAGAAGTGTTCCCGCCCGTCGGGGGCGACAGCACCCCAGTAGTCGATGAAGAACGCCAGCGTCTCGTCGTCCAGCTCGATCGCTCCCGGCGCCCAGCCATCATGGTGGAACACCCCACTGCTAAAGATCAGCTTGCGCACGAGGTCGGGCCGCTCCAGGGCCGCCAGCAGCGCGACGATCGCCCCGTCGCTGTGGCCGAGTAGGTAGGCCGGGCTGCCGACGACCTGCTCAAGGAAGGCAATCGTATCCCGTGCCATCTGCTCGTACGTGATCGGACCCTCGACGTCGGGTGTGCGACCGTGTCCGCGCCGGTCGGGCCGGAAGACGTGGAAGTGGTGCGCAAACTCGGGCACGTACTCCTCGAACGCCCGCGAGTCCGCAAGTCCCGGGTGCAGGAGCACGAAGGCCTCGCCTTCGCCGTCCTCCTCGTAGTAGGTGTGGACGTCGCCGAGCCGTACGTAGTTAGACATCCGAGCTGCTCCTTTAGTTGTCTGGATTTGCGGGCGGACGTAGCGCAGCATGACGATGGCGCCATCGAACGTCCGCGCTTCGACGAGCGATAGTTCGACCGGTGCGTCGAGCTGGCCGAAGAGCGAGGTTCCGCCCCCGAGTGCGACGGGATTGACGAATAGCCAGTACTCATCAATGAGATCGAGTCGCATGAAAGTGGCAGCCAGGTCGGCGCTAGCGTAGAGCAGGTGTTTGGTCCCGGGCCGCGCTCGAAGTTCGGCAACGGTCTCGGCAAGGCGATCCCCGTCGACGATCTCGGTGTTCCAACCGGCACTCTCAAGCGTGTTAGAGAACACGAGCTTGGACTTGGGTCGAGCGAGCTCAGCGTACTCGATCATCTCTGGCGTGCTGTCGGGATCCCGGTCAGCGGTGGGCCAGAACTCGGCCATGCCCTCGTAGGTCCGGTGGCCGTAGAGGAACGTGTCCACTTCCCGCGCCTGATCGTTGAAGTACTCGTGGACTTCCGGTCCGACCACTTGCCAGCCGATCCCGCCGTCGAGGGAGATCAAGCTCGAGAGAATGATAGTGCCCATGGGTAGTCCTTTCGGTCGCCTCCCGACGCGGCGAGGTCCGATAGCGTGGTGGCTCTGACTGAACAAACGCGCGGCCCGATCCGCACATCCCCCGGAGGCACGCCCAGCCTCCCAATGAGAGCCGCGTCGCAGAAAGCATGAAGCCGTAAATGACGAAGCCCAGCGCGGCCGTCGAGCTCACTCCGGCATCGACTCTTCTGTTTCTCGCCTACGTAGCCTTGTGTGGCACGACCTCGCCAAAGGTAACTTAGGGTGCGTTAGGGAGCAAGGTAGCTTGATTCCGCTGCATGAACTCTGCAACCCGCCCGTTGGACCAGCGTACAGCAAAGACATCGAGTAGCGTAGTTGGTTCCCGCCTCAGCGGATGATTGCCTCCCGTGCGAAACGCATGAGGACGACGAGTGCCGCTCGGGCTCGCCGCAGGTCTTCGAGCGAGAGCTCCTTGCCTACGCGGCGGAGCCACGGATCTGCCGCTCGCGTGATCGCAGTGAGGACCTCCTCGCCATGCCTGGTAAGACGAAAGAGCGGTGAGCGTGCGTTGTCGGGATTCACAACCCTCTCGATGAGCCCCTCGGCGGCGAGGAGGTTGGCCACACGCTGGACGCTCTGGCGGGTCACCCCGAGCCGGCGTGCGACCTGCGGAACCGTGCGGGCGCCGCCGGAGAGGACGCTGAGCACCGCCCAGCGCACCTCCGTCTGGCCGAGTGGGCGCGTGAGCGCGTCACCGTAGCGCCGCAGCGCACCGGCGCACTCGAGCACGTCTGCTACAAGCCGGTCCACCTCCTCTGCGTGGGGGTCGGTGTCGTTTGCATTGCTCATCTCTGTGTACCTCTTTGACAATATATTGTCATTATGGTTCAATATTGTCATAGTATCAGCTATGGAGAAGGAGGTCACG
>DATDKO010000239.1:0-16644 GCA_036519935.1 Rubrobacter sp.
TTGCTGCTCGCGGCCGCATGCGGCGGGCAGGCCTCGGACGACTCCAAGGGTTCAGGTAAACATGAGACTTCAGGAACACGGGAACGGGGTGCCACAAGCGCCGCCTTCTCAGAGAAGAGCGTTGTCGAAGAGACCACAGTAGGGAAGGCAGGCCCCTCCGGCGAGGCGGCCGAGCTTGCGAGGGCAGAGGTGGGGGAAAGGGAGATCACCAACATGATGCCGGCCGGCGGAAAGCAGCCTGACGCGGCGCAACCCTTGCCCAAGGACCCGCCGAAAGGGATAGAAGTCTACCCTGCCACGACCAACCACACCGTCAAGGGTCCCATCGAGTACAACAGAGAGCCGCCAACCAACGGGAACCACGATCCGCTGTGGCAGAATTGCGGCTTCTACGAGGAGCCCATCAAAGATAGGCACGCCGTCCACAGCCTGGACCACGGCGTAGTCTGGATCACGTATCGCCCCGACCTGCCAGAGCGGCAGATCAGAGCCCTGCGTCCCTACGGTGAAGAGAACTACGTCATACTCAGCCCGTATCCCGGCCAAAACGCGCCCGCAACCGCCACCTCATGGAGAGTCCGGCTCGAACTCAAAGGCGCGGACGACCCGCGCCTAAGACGCTTCGTGAACCAGTTCAGGATCTCCGAGATAGCCCCCCTATCGGGGAACCGATGCACCCTGGGCGTGGGCAACCCGAAGGGGTAGAACCCGAGCCTGCACATTCAGCAAACAAAGAAGCTGTCAGCCCGGTATGCCTGCGACCGCGGCCTCTATCTCCTCGTCCGAGTGCTCCAGGTTGACCAGCTCCCCTGCGAGGTACTGCTGGTAGGCTGAGAAGTCGAAGTGGCCGTGGCCGCAGAGGTTGAAGAGGATGGTCTGCTGCTCTCCTGCCTCTTTGGCCTCGAGCGCCAGGTCTATGGTGGCTTTGATCGCGTGCGTCACCTCAGGCGCAGGCACGATACCCTCTGTCCTGGCGAACATGACCCCGGCTTCGAAGGTGGGGTTCTGGGCGTAGGCCCGCGCCTCGATGAGTCCCTCGTGCGCCAGCGCCGAGACTATTGGGGAGTCGCCGTGGTAACGCAGGCCCCCCGCGTGGATGCCGCTCGGGACGAACGAGTGCCCTAATGTGTACATCTTCATCATCGGGGTCGTGCCTGCGGTGTCGCCGAAATCGTAGGTGTAGCGGCCCTTCGTAAGCGTTGGGCACGAGGCAGGCTCGACGGCCACGATGCGCGTGCTCTTACGGTTCTTGAGATTCTCGCGGATGAAGGGGAAGGCGACGCCACCGAAGTTCGAGCCGCCCCCGACACAGCCGACCACCACGTCGGGATACTCGCCGGCCAACTCCATCTGTTGGAGCGCTTCCTGCCCTATCACGGTCTGGTGCAAAAGCACGTGGTTCAGGACGCTCCCGAGCGAGTACTTGGCGTCGTCGTTCTTGACCGCGTCCTCGATCGCCTCGCTTATGGCTATACCGAGAGATCCCGGCGAGTCAGGATGCTGTTCGAGGATGTTGCTGCCGGCCTGGGTGAGGTCCGTAGGGCTCGAGTGAACTTCGGCCCCGTAAGTCTCCATCATGATGCGCCTGTAGGGCTTCTGATCGTAGCTGACGCGGACCATGTAGACCGTGCAATCGAGGCCCATCACCCCGCAGGCGAAGGCCAGCGATGAGCCCCACTGGCCTGCTCCGGTCTCCGTAGTGAGGCGCCTGACTCCTTCCTCGCGGTTGTAGTAGGCCTGGGGGACGGCGGTGTTCGGCTTGTGGCTGCCAGGCGGGCTGACACCTTCGTACTTGTAGTAGATATGGGCCGGTGTGTCGAGGAGCTTTTCCAGGCGGCGGGCGCGGAAGAGCGGTGTCGGGCGCCAGAGGGCGTAGATCTCACGCACCTCTTCTGGGATAGTCACGTACGAGTCCCGCGTCACTTCCTGCTCGATAATCGCCTGCGGGAAGATAGGGGCGAAAGCCTCGGGCCCGACAGGCTCCATCGTGGCCGGATCGAGCGGTGGCTCGAGTTGGAAAGGCAGATCCGGCACCAGGTTGTACCAGCTCTCGGGGATAGCCTTCTCTTCGAGAATGAACTTGGTGAGTTCCACGATAACCTCCGAGTTTCTAGCTGTCAGCTGGTCGGCACGCTCAAGCCTGCGGCCTCCGCTTGTCAGCTTACAGGTTTTCACGGCGCAGGGTTGCGGGAGTCCGAACGCTCGACATCGATGACGCTGTAAAGATGCGGGCGCGCTGGGCGTCGCGCCCACAAGGCTAACTGGTCGACCAACTGAAATGCTTGCTGCCTACGGCAGCACAACCACCGCATCACCGATAGGCCGCTCGCCGGTAGAGTCTGAGGGGCGGTTCATGAGTTCTTCGCCTATGGTTATCGTCGTGGAGCCTCCGCCGTCGAGGTTGACGGCTTCCTCGGCGCCCAGTGCCTGCATGATGCGCGCGCTCTCCTCGAAGTTCGCCCCCACGCTGTATCCCGGTTGCCTGCCGTCTACGGCCACGAGGAGCAGGTTCCCCATTGGCGTGACGCCGGCGAGGGTGCGCGGATTGCGCCTGACGCCGAAGCGGTAGTAGAACTCCGGGTTCTCAGGCCAGACAAAGCCCTCATGGTAGGCGGTAATGTCGAGCTCTCCGTTGCCGAGGAGGCGCGGCCCGCCGTTGACGACGCCGGTTCCAGGGGCGAGGGGCGCGCCGTCGGCGGTGATGTTTGTCGAGATGTTGATCTTCTTCCTTGGTTTGGCGTGGGCGAGCAGCCACCTGGCAGCCTTGCCAGTGCCGGACAGGACGGAACCGTTCTCGGGTATGGTCCCGCCCCGTGACTCGCGCAGCTCGACGACGCCTCCCGAAGAGTCGAGCACCGCCTCGACCCCAGAGCCTGGCTCCGTGTTGGTGCCGAAGTCTGGGGTGAACAGGATCAGCTCGCTCTCGTCTGTGCAGGTGAAGTCGTGCTTGGGCTGCTCGGTCGGGCTGTCCCCGCCATCTCCGCCGCAGCCGCGGATAAGTCCTGGTTCCCGGTTGAGGCCGTCAACCTCGCGCGTCGCGCCGTCTGATGAGGAGGTCGCGGTTGTGGTGTCCGAGAGGGCCGCGATGTCTGTGCCCTCGCCAGAGCCAGGAGGAAGGTGTGGCTGTCGCCGTGGACGAGCACGACCGGTCCGTCGAAGGCGCTGACCTCATCTTCGAGTGCCGCCTTGAACTGCGTGAAGCCGGAGGGCGTGGCGGTGTCTTCCTCGAAGGGGTTGGCCTGGATCACGAGCATCATCCCGGGGCTGCTCATCGACTTCGCCTCCTCGAACGTCTCGGCCAGCCACTCCAGGTTGGCGGCGTTGCAGGCCTGGTCTACTTTCACGGAGAAGCGGGAGGGTCTGAGACTCTCCCGCTTCGGCGGTGCTAACCAGATCTCGAATGGAGCCTACTCAGCGACCTCGGCCGGGGCTATCGACACGAACTGATCGAACACCGTGCCCTGCCCGGCGTGTTGGCGGTTGACAAAGAGGGACTCGTCGGTAACCAGCGCCTCGCGGGGCGTGCCTTCGGTGAACGCGGAGGTACCTTCGAGGGCGAAGTACACGCCCGTGGGCTCGGCTATGCAGTCTTTGATCGAGGCGAATCGCGCCACCTCCCCGGCGGGCTGGCGCGTGCCGCCCTGGGGCTCGGCGATCCAGATGTCGTCACCCATCGTCTTGGCCGGCGGGACGCCGCCCGGGTCTTCGGTTATGGCGAGGTTACCCTGACGATCGAGAGCAAGGTTGTCCGGCGAGTCGAACTCGCCCGCCACCGCGTTCTCGGCCTCGGTCGCGCCGACATACTGGTAGGCGAACGGGCGGTTCCTGGCAGAGAGGTCCACCGCGATAACCTCATCCGTGCCGGTCATGGCGACATAGAGCGTGTTGCCGCTGTTGTTCACGTCCACGCCGGTGCTCTCTCCGGTCTCGACGTCCTCGGGCCTGTTGTAACCGTTGGCGCCGCGTGCGGTCGCCGCAGCCTGGGCGTCGGTGCGCGCCGCCGAGGCGGGGATGGTCACCCACTTGCCCTCGCCGGTGCGGCCGTTCTCGGTCCTCAGCGCCTGCAGGACACCCTCGGAGAGGTCGCCCTCCCTTTCGGGCACGAAGCGGAAGATGGCGCCTGGGTTGCTCTCGGAGATGCCGTAGTAGTAGCCGCGCCCATCGAAGCGCATACCCTCGTGCGACTTGGAGCCCAGGGCCGGGCGGACGGCGACGCCGTCGTCGAACGGGGCAACGTTGTCGCGTGGGTCATCGGTGTTGAGCTCGCTCGGGTCATCGGGGTCTACGAAGTACTCGTAGACCAACCCGGCCCTGGCATCCGGGACCTGCGGGTCGCGTGCGGCCGCCTGGGTAGTCTCCTCGGCGGCCAGGATCGTGCCCCACAGCGTCCACACTATGCCGTCGAAGCGCTCCCAGTCGGCCCTTTGTGCGAGCACCTCGGTCTCACCGGTCTGAAGGTCGGTCACGAAGACCTGCGAACCAGGAGGCGCGCCGACCTCGTGCGCGCGGTAGATGTAGCGGCCCGCGTCCTTGCCGAACTCGTTCTGGGTGTTCATATCCCAGAGGTCCACGGTCCCGCCCTCGGGCTCCCGCGCCACTACTTGCTGACCATAGCCCGACGGCAGTACGAACGGGTCGTCGAGAGCCCCAACGCACGGCGAGGAAGCCGCCAGCGGTTCGAACCTATCGCCTGGCGTGTAGTCCGCCGCCGCGTTCCTCGCCTCGATTGCCTGCCCGACACTCGCCGCGACGCTCAGGGGTTGTGCACAACCCTCCTCGAATACCGCGCAAAGTATAGGAGCGGAATCTAGGCATCAGGTTAACTGCGTGGAACCTTTGGGTTACATGGAGATGCATCGGGACTCGACGGAACGCCGGAGGGTGGCGTGACGCTACTACCCGCTGGGATGGGGCTTCGGCTAAGGCGCGGTCTGCGGAACGACTTCCAGCGCTCTGCGCCCAAGGTCTGGCCCGACGCCGAGCCACTGGCTGACGATCGGCCAGATCGTGCCGTATGCCCCCACGCCTGTAACACCATAGTCCGCTCGTTGAACGGCCTGTCTATGGAACGTCCGTAGTCCGGCGACGGCGCTATCTCGGGCATCGCGCCGGGTTGCTCGTCTGGCGGGCCAAGTTGCAGGTCAACGTTGCCGTACATGTAGTGTTGCTGCTCTTACGTTCTCGTGAGATCTGTGTCAACCGGGTGGGCGGTGATCAGGTGCCCACGTGCCTGTCGAGGAAGGCGGCTATCTTCGGGTAGGCGTCGAGCCGGTTCTCTAGCCTGGCCAGGCCGTGGCCCTCGTCCTCGTAGAGGAGGTAATCGACCGTGCCGCCGTTCTTTTTCACGCGATCGACGATCTGCTCGGCCTCCCCGACGGGCACGCGTGGGTCGTTCTTGCCGTGGATGACCATGAGTGGAGCTGTAATGTCCCCGGCCTTGTGGATGGGACTGATAGACTCGAGGAAAGCGCGGTCGCGCTCCAGCGAGCCGTACTCGGGTTCGCGCAAGGAGCGCCGGTAGCTGCCCGTGTTCTCCAGGAAAGTGACGAGGTTGGCGATCCCCACGATATCCACTCCCGCACTCCACAGCTCCGGGTATTGGGTGAGGGCGGCGAGCACCATGAACCCGCCGTAGGAGCCTCCCATTACCGCGATGCGTCCGTAGCCATGCTCCCTCAGCCAGTACGCCGCGTACGCCAAATCCTCTACGGAGTCCATCCGCAGGTCCACGTCGTCGAGGTGCGTGTAAGTCTTGCCGTATCCCGTCGAGCCGCGGACGTTCGGGAAGAACACGGCGTAGCCGCGGCCGAGTAGGTACTGCGTCACGGGGGCGAACGCGGGGCGTGACTGGCTCTCCGGCCCGCCGTGGACGTTTACTATGACGGGTGCGTTCTCCGTCTCGGGCTCGTAGAAGAGGGCCGGTATCCGGCGATCGTCGAAGCTTGTATAGCGCACGACCCGGGGCTTGCGGAAGCTGCGGGGCGGGATGCCCGCCGTCGAGGAGCGGGTAAGGCGTCGCGCATCGCCGTCGGGGAGGTCGACGACCCAGATGTCAGGGTTGCGCTCCGGGGCGGTGAGGGTGAAGGCGAGCCGTCCTGAGTCGGGTGAGAACTCGAAGCCGCCCACGATTCCTTCCGGTATCCGTGGGTCAGGCATCCTTCGTCCCCTGCCGTTGAAGAGCAGCACGTCGGAGTAGCCGTCCACGTTGCGGCTCGCAACCAGGTAACGGCCGTCTCTCGAAAGTTCGACGCCCTCGACGTCCCGATCGTCCGGTGTGAGGTACTCGAGCTCCAGGGTCGCGAGGTCGAGGCGGGCGAGACGCAGGAACTCCCCGTCGCGGTCCGTTGCCAGGTAGAGGCTCCCGCCGTCGGGCGTCACGTTCGCGGAGGAGAACCTGGCGTCCCCCTCATGCCCGGTCAGGAGCGTCGCCTCGCCGGTTTCGAGGTCCAACCGGTAGAGGTCGTTGTTCACGTTGGAATGGTGGCGGGAGACGATCAGGGCCCTCCCGTCAGGAGCCCAGTCCGCCACCGTGTGGTATCCGGAGACCTCCCAGACCATCTCAGGCTCGCCTTCTGGCAGTTCCTGGACGTAGACGTCGAAGTCCGTCCCATTGCGGCGGGTCGCCGTATACGCGATGCGCCTCCCGTCGGGCGAGAAGCCTCCAGGGTAGTGGATGGCGTCAGGGGCGCCGGTAAGGTCTGTGACCCGGCCGTCTTCTAGAAGGAAGAGCTGCGAGCGCTCGTTGCCGCCGGCGTCCATGACGAAGAGGAGCCTGTTCTCCGTCGGCGAGTATAGGGCCCCCGAGATGCGCTCCTCGTAGAACGTGAGTTGCTCGGGCCAGGAGGGAGTTTCGCTGGCGACCTCCCACACCTGGGGCACGCCGGTGATCTCCGTCAGGAAAGTGACCTTGAGGCCGTCAGGCGACCAGCTCGCGTCCCAGGCCCCCCTTATTTTGAGATAGCGGGCGAACTCGTAGGCCAACAGGATCCCTTCTGACTCGGTGCCGGCGAGCAGAGATTAAAGCACAACATGTTAGCACTTCAGCACGCTACGCCCTTCGGGCTTCGCTTGTCAGCACGTCAGCCAGGGCGCTTGCGCACGCCAAAGCTGCGGTGCTGAAATGCTGACCAGCGCGGTTTACGTAAGGATTGATCCTTACGTAAACCGCTGTATGCTCAGGCGAGCGTATCGGAAGGGAAGAGCTTGGTGCTCAGACGTCTGCGGGACATCTTGGCGGGCGGGATCGGCCCACGGGTGAGCCGTCGCCCCTCTACGGGCTCGCTGAGGAAGAGAGGGCGAGGATCGGGACTGAAGAGGACCCGCTTCGCAACTTCGAGGCCGCGATGCAACGCAACGAGGAGGCCGAGCTGGCCGTCAAGGGCGGCGACACCGAAAGGGCCATCAAGCTTTACGAGATCAGCATCCGCGAGGATTTCGTCAGCAGCCACCCTTACGAGCGACTCGCCTCCGTCTACGAAAGCCGGCACAACCTGATCGAGGCCCTCAGGGTATGTGAGGCCTTCACAAAGCTCGCCGCCAGCGGAAAGATGCCCCGCGGAGCCCAACGCTCCGCCGACCGCAAGCTCCCCGAGTTCGAGGCCCGCATCCAACGCTACAGGCGCTCGCTCGACGAAGAGCGATAGCCCCAGAAGCCCAATCCACCCCTCACCCAGCAAAACCGCCGTATGTAGGCAGATGGCGCCGCTGAGACCACATAGCGTAGGGCCGCTGTCTATGTAACTGGTTCACAAATTGACGAATAAAACGATATGTAGCGACTTGTAACTCGGTTGTAACGTAGTAATGTCTTGGACTTGTTGTGCAAGCGATCTGGAGGGGGACTCTTGAAGTCTTGTCTCAAGATGCTGTTGGTGGCTGGTGCTTTCGCCGTATCGCTGGCCGCTTTTCAGGATGATGCCCTGGCCGACACCCAGCTGGCGAGCTGGTACGGGCCTGGGTTGGAAGGTAATCTGACGGCGAGTGGGGACATATTCGAGCCCTACACCGAGTACACGGCGGCGTCGCCATACCTGCCTTTCGGCACGGACTTGCTGGTGACCTACGGAGACTACTCTGTGGTCGTCGAGGTCACGGACCGCGGGCCGTACGCTGGTGGCAGGGAGCTGGACCTCTCCGCGGCTGCTGCCGAGGAGATCGGGCTGACCTACACCGGCGTCGACTACGTTGACGTCGAGGTCCTCAACTAGGGGTCTTCGCCAGATCAACGGCGGGGTACGAGAGCGGGCGTGGCATTTTTGCCGCGCCCGTTTCCCTTTGGGCTAATCGCCACACCCTTCGGCATCCCTAGCAACGAAGAAGATCTCTCGATGGGCTTCTCACACGGAGCGCCGGGACGGAAGGCGGGCGTATAATCTCGCCAAGGGCTTCGAGGCTGAAGGGGTGACGGGATGATGGAGGAGACGCTTCAGGGGGTCAGGTTCTTCGAGTTCCTGACTGAGGAGGAGCGGGAGGAATTCGCTGAGGCATCGGAGCCCGTCTCCTTCGGCCCTGGCGAGAACATCATCGAGGAGGGCGCAGATCAGGAGAGTTTGTTCGTGCTCGTCTCAGGCACAGTCGAAGTCAGAAAGGGCTTGTCAGGAGGAAGGAGCAGGCTCCTGGCCGAGATCGACGCTTCACGCGGGCGGACCGTCGTGGGGGAGAGGGGGCTTCTCGGGGAGAGCGGGGCGTCCGCTACGGTCATGGCCGTCGATGAGGTCGAGGCCATAAGGATCCCACGCGACACCTTCAGGCGCATGGTCGCAGAAGGCAGGCCCGCCGCCTTCAAGCTCTCCTACCGCATCGCCCGCACCCTCGCGAGGAGGCTTACGCGTCTGGACGAGGAGGTGGTCGAGGCGATCAGGGAGATCGAGAACAGGGGGGAGACCGACATGGAGGCCTTCCGCGATAGGCTTATAACAGACTGGTCCGTATAGGGGGTTCTCTTTATGCGACAGACGCCAGACCTCAGCGACGTGCCGATCTTCGAGCACCTGGACGAGGACGAGCGGGCCGAGTTCGAGGAGCTTTCAGAGCCGGTAAGGTTCGAGGCCGGGCAGAGGATCTTCGAGGAAGGCGCCCCGGAGGAGCGGCTGTATGTGATCACCTCAGGAACCGTCGAGGTTTACAAGAGTGTCCTCCCCGGACGACGGCAACGCCTGGCGACCATCGAGGCGCCGACCGTGGTCGGCGAGATGGGCCTCCTCACCGAACCCAGGGCCGCCGCGAGCGTCGAAGCGATCACGATGGTCGAGGCGCACGGCGTTGGTAGGGACCGGCTCCTCGAGATGCTCGACGCCGACTCCCCGGCAGCCTGCAAGCTCGTCTACGAGATCGGCCGTACCCTCGCCGAACGTATGGCAGCGACCAACGAGACCGTCGCCGAGGTCATCTCCCGCCTCGAGAACACCGCCGGGAGATCAGAAGAGATAGACGTCTTCCGGGACCAACTCATCCAGGACTGGAGCTTCTAGGACATTTCAGCACTTCAGCACGCTCCAGCCTACGGCTGTCGCTTGTCAGCAGTTCAGCTTTCCTGGTCTGAGGTCTGCTCCGGGACCGGATCCTGGCTCGAACTACCGTTTTTGCTCAGTGCTAGTCTCTCCACGGCTTTCACGAGGTCTCCCATCCTCTTGCGTCTCACGAGGCGGGTGTCTTTGTACAGGAACGGGTTGAGCCTCCACTGGCTCTGGTATGAGTCACCTGTGAGGTCTTTGTATCTGACGGTAACGTGAATGCCGCTCGTGAGGTTCTTCGACTCCAAGAACGGCAGCAGAGAATCGAGTTCGTCCCAGTAGCAGGTGATCTCACCGTTCGGCGGCAGGAAGTCGAGCCCGTATTTGAAGTAAGGCAGGTCCGAGACGACGAAGCCGTTGGAGCTCTCGATGGGCACCGAGAACTCGAACTCTATGTCCCTGGCCGCGCCCTCGCTCACGTTGCGGATGGCCACGTCGAGCTCGGGCAGGCTTTCGTAGTCCTCCTGCACTATTACCAGCGGACGGCCCATCGCCGTGCGCTGGGCCCGCATCTCCTCCAGCGTGGTCTGGCTGACCCGCCAGGTGAAATAGTAGCCAACGGCGAGCACGATCACGAACAGCAAGTTGGTCACCGAGGTGATGACCTGCGCCAGGGTTGCGATGTCCACGGACCATACATTATCCGAGGCAGGAACCGGAAACAAGCATCCCTCTAAAGCAGCTTACAGAACTACTGATCCCACCCCGAGTCGTCCATTCAGGCACGAGCGATCAGCTGAGAGTGAAAACAACGAGCTGCCAAGCTGACCTGCTGACAAGCGAAGCCCGAAGGGCGTAGCGTGCTAATACCCTGGCACCGGCACCTCGTCGAACATCTCCTTGTCGGCGCCGCAATCCGGGCACTTCTCGGGTAGCTCGCCCTCGATGCGGTAGCCGCAGTTCGTACACGCCCAGTTGAGGGGCTCGGCCTCGCCCTGCACCTCGTGCGTATCGTCGGTCATTCGTGCTCCTCCTCTGTGTCCCGAGAGGCCATTATGGCCTGTGTCCGCGATCTTCGCCCGTCGCGGCATATGCTAAGGTCTCATCCTTCGCCGGTGCCCTGACGCTGCCGAAAGGCGCGGGCCTTCATGCGATTGCCGCAGACCTCCATCGTGCACCACTTGCCGGAGCGGTTCTTTGAGCGGTCGTAAAAGGCCCACTGGCACGCATCGTTGGTACAGACCTTCAACCTGCCCCATATCCCCTCGTCCGTGGCCCGCACCACGGCGGCCAGGATACGACCAAGGGCCGCGGACACGCCGGACGATTGAGGCCCGAGCGTCGGGCCGCCATCCTCATCGAAACGGACCCTTAGACACACGCTCTCAGCTACGCGGTTGAGCTCCCGGAGGTCGGCCGGTTCGACCCCTTCACCATTGTTGGCCAGGAGCAAGGAGCGTATCCCTTCTCGCAATGCGAGCGCGCGCTTCAAGTCTTCCTCATCCGCGATTGCCTCATCATCGAGCAGGCCCGTGCCTGTAAACCAGCCGAGTAGGGACTCAGGGCCGTCCAGTTCGTCTGTGCCTTCTTCGACGTCCCGTGTGTTTACGAACCGGCGGACCAGCTCCAGGTCGCCTGGCGCTTCGTTTCTTTGCGCAACCGCCATGTCTTCTCCGACTACCCTAGGTGCGCGACCCTACGACCGCTATCCTTCGGCTTTTCAGCCCTTCGGGGCAGGGCTCACCCCGTACTCCGGGATCCTCCGCAGCTGCAGAATCCATCCCCCCAGACTTATCCGCCACTCACCGCCAGATCCTCTCCGCCCGCGGCGAGCCTCCCTCGCGAGGCGCGCGTTTTCGGCCTCCTCGAGCAGCTCGTCGCGGTGCTGGCGCAATACCTCGAGTCGGGTCAAGTAGTCGTGCATCTTCGCCCCTTCTCACTCTCCATGGAGGCCGTAGCCTCGCCTCTTATAACTACCATAAATGATACACTGGTTATGGTAACCAGTCAATAGTTTTTGATAGTTATTTTTCGGACGTACATCCTCTTTTGGCCCTCGACAGGGAGGAGGTTCTACTCATGGCTCGGGGTTCCCAGGGTTCGGGCGATGAGTAGGACCGTTACGAATCGGAGGCCCGCTTGCGAGCGAGGTGGCGACGTACCCTCTCCCGGTTGCCGCAGTCGCGCGAGTCGCACCACCTGCGGCTGCCGTTGCGGCTTTCGTCCAAGAATACCCAGCCGCAGCCCTCCCCGCCGCAGAGCTTGACCCTGCCCAGCTTCGGGGATGTCAAGAGCTCCGCCGCAGATTGCGCCACGGGCCACAAGGGGCTGTCCAGCCGCGCCCCGCCGTCATCCCCGCTCCGGTACCAGCCCCAACTGTATGCGCCATCAGCGGGCATCACGCGTAGGTGCGAGAGCGCGATCGAGAGCTCGCGGTTGAGCGCCGACAGGTCGCTCTCGTCTTGGGATTCACCGGCGATGGCCCTAGAGATTGCCCGGTGGATCGCTTCTCGCAGGGCAAGCGCTCGCGAGAGTGTCTCCCGCGCCCCCTCTGGGTCCAGCGTCGCCTGCCGAGAGAGATCCTCCGTCTCCTCCGGAGCAAGCAAACCAGCCTGTCTGACCCAGTCAAGCAAGTCCTCATAGGAGCGGAGGTACTCACTGGGGTGGTCAGTGAGACGCCAACCCACGGTGTTGACGAAGTCCAGGCACGCAACGCCGCCCCTGAGCTCGAATCTCCTCTCTCGTCTGATGCTGCCCACCTTCGCCTCCCGGTCTCGGACCGCCTCTATATCTAGTTTAATGAGTATAACACCGTTTGACGCATTAACGAAAGCGTGGCATAATGTTCATAACGTTTTTTGAACATTAGTAACTGTGGGAGGCGAGCTTACGAGGGGTATGAGTATCGAAACAGAACACGGCAGCGGAGTCTACCTCGCCGGGGCGCGGGCGGGACTGCCTTTCGCCCTGGCCACGTTCGTGCTAGGGATCTCCTTCGGGGTTCTGGCCTGCTCTCTGGGTTGGGGAGTCGTCGCCCCGATCGTTTTTTCGGTTATTGCCTTCTCCGGGTCGGCCCAGTTCGCTGTGGTAGCTGTGTTGGGCACGGGAGGTGGGGCGCTCGCGGCGATAGTGGCGGCCATTCTCCTGAACTCCCGGTTCTTGCCGATGGGGATCGCGGTAGCCCCGTTCCTAAAGGGCGGGCCCTTACGGCGAGCATTAGAGGGGCAGGCGGTGGTGGACGCATCCTGGGCCCTGGCGAGCCGGGGCGGGGGGCGCTTCGACAGAGAGTTCATGATAGGCGCAACCCTACCGCAGGTGGCAGCGTGGATCTGCGGTACGGTTATAGGCGTTTTGGCCTCTGATGTCGTAGGTGATGTCGAGCGGTTGGGGCTGGACGCTATCTTTCCGGCCTTCTTCATGGCCTTGCTCGTAGACGAACTGCGCGATGGGGGGCAAACGATCGCCGCGGCTCTGATCGCGGCGGGGCTCTCGCTCGCATTGGTCCCGTTGGTACCTCCTGGCGTGCCGGTGATCGCCGCTTGCGCGGGAGCGCTCCTCGGCCTGAGGGGGCGGTCGTCGTGACGACGCTCTGGGTCGCGATCTTGGGCGTCGCCCTGGCCAGCGCCGCGATCAAGGCCATGGGGCCGGTTCTGGTCGGGGGCAAGGAACTGCCTCCCAGTGCGGACGCGGTCATCGCTCTTTTGGCACCCGCTCTCCTTACGGCCCTGGTGGTCACAGAGACCTTCGGCGAGGACGGCCATCTCGTGCTCGATGCGAGGGCCGTTGGGGTAGGGGTGGCTGGGCTGGCACTCGCTCTCAGGGCGCCGGTACTCCTTGCCGTTGCTCTCGCAGCGCTGACGACCGCGCTGGTAAGAGCCTTCGGCTAGGGGGGCGGTATTTCCCGAACCAACTCCTCACCGGCGCAAACCTGGAGCCCAGCGGGATAATCAGGAATTCCACCACCAAGTGCTCTAGCTCAGGTATGCTCACCACAGCCACCATATATAGGCGCCGGCGGCCACAACAAAGCCCACGGCCGCGGTGCTGGCGACGATGGCGAGTGCGCTGTCATCGTCTTTTAGAGCCTCCCGCGCATACCAGAGAAAGACAAGGGCAAAAACCAGTACGCCCGTAATCCAGATAGCGTCCTGAAGGTGAGCGGCTATCATGCCGCCCTCCATTGCGGCCTGCCTCCGCGGCCACCACGTTCTTTGGATTCTGGCGTCAACTCAGGGCAAGGACAACCGACGTGTACAGATGACGAAGGTTGTGTTCCTCTACCGGACCAATCTCCCCTGCAGTGTAAAAACCCGCCCATGGCGTATCCGGACCAACAGACTGCCGAAACTGCTCCAGGATCTTCAATTTCTCCTGCTCGCGGAACACCATCTTGCCTCGGGTAGCACACTCGAACTGGAAGATGAGTTTGGGTCTCTCACCCCCAAGT
This sequence comes from Rubrobacter sp., assembly GCA_036519935.1. GTDB lineage: Bacteria > Actinomycetota > Rubrobacteria > Rubrobacterales > Rubrobacteraceae > Rubrobacter_D. The sequence goes on from DATDKO010000239.1 coordinate 13,900, forward strand.
TGCTCCTTGATCTGTTGGGCCATCCGATCGAAGCCTGTGGTGATCTTCTCCTTGTCTCGACTCGAGAACCAGACGCTCGTGCCCTCAGAGACTTCCGTTTGTAAGGTGATCGATCCGTCGGCCATCTTCACCGCAGGTACGCCTCGAACGACGTACTCCTCTTCTTTCATGTAGCTGGGCGCTTTGAAACAGAGAGCAAGCGATATGGCGTAACGCATCCAGTCGCGGTCGTCGGCGAGGGCTTCCTCTGGTAGGTACTCCTTGAGTACTTCTGTGGCGGGTTTACCGTCGATCTCGTAGATGACGTTGCCTTGGGAGCGCGTCACCTCCCGCTCACCACCTATTGGGATACAACCATGGCTGATGGTCCAACCAGCCTGTGCCGCACCCGAGAGCAGGGCGTAGGAGACCCCAGCGGAAATGACTTCGTCGTCGCAATATTGATAGGTCGGCTCCACCATATTGAAGTTATTGTTAGCTCCCCCGCCCCAAAGTGGGAGGAACTGGCCGCTCGGGAGGTTTTCTTCCAGCCCTGCAAACAAGGCATCAAGGTTGCCCATTGCAACCCCGAAGTCACTGCGTCCATCCGGGAAGACGAACAGGCCAATGGTGTCAGCAGACAGGTGGGGGAGCGGGTCCTTGGCTAACCGCTTCCCAACGGCCCGTGAGTCATCCTCGAGGCCCCTCGCTATCCCATTGTGCCACCGCATCTCGTCAGAGGAGATCGCCGTAACAACCACAGAGAAATTGGATTCATCCGCGTTGTTTCCATCTATCGTACCCTCAGCCGAACACCCAGAGAGGGTGGCACCTCTGGTAGTCTCCCGGACCGTCCGCAGCAAGGATCGCTGATCGTAGCCGATAGAGGCGAACATGAAGACGAAGTCTGGCCTCTCGACGCCCGCCTTCTGTAGCGCTTGCTCGGCAGCCTCACGACCCGCGACGCTGGGGTTGTGATGCCTACTCATGCCGACGCCGGCCTTGGTTGTCATGAGCATACCTCCTACATCTCAAGAACATCTTAGCTTAGGAAGTGTTGAGCAGCATCTCTTAAGACGCGTATCGCTGCTCACCATAAGGCAGAGTGGTAGTCGTCTAGCTATCTTGATTTGGAGCCGTATCTCAGGGCATAGTCGCTTTTGCACATAAATTACAAGAGGTTGCAATCATCGGGGATTCATCTCCGCTGTCTAAGGCGAGTTGAAAGTGGGCAGAACAACAGCGAATGGGTACACTGCGCAAGTAACTTGTAACATGACATACTTACCCTCTTGGGTGAGAGAACTAGGAAGAGGCAGGGTTGTCGCTAGGCATCGCTTTCAAGGGGCCAGAAGGCATCGTCCTGGCCGCCGATAGTCGGGTTACTTTGAGTGGGCCGCTTCCCGACAGCAACCTTCTGGTTCAGGCCCACTACGATAATGCTACAAGACTGCTCAAGGTCAAGAACCACGACAACGTTGGGGCGGTTACCTACGGCTTGGGGGCACTAGGCGGCAGACAACCTCGAACGGCTTATAGCTACTTACCGGAGTTTGAGACAGAGCTGGCGACAGAGCTGCGCCTGTCAGTTGAGGAATTTGCTAGCAGGTTGGGCGAGTTCTTTCAAGCCCAGTGGAGTGCCGCGAACACACCTGCTGAAGCTGATGCCATGGTGTTTCTGGTGGGTGGTTTCGATGAAGGTGACGCATACGGGCGCGTTTTTGAGGTGTCGATCCCCAACTCGCCTGCGCCTGTAGAAAAAAGCGTCAATGACTTCGGTATTACCTTCGGCGGACAGCATGAGATAGCCGGACGACTGTTGGGTGGATACGATCCACGATTAGAAGCTCTTATGAGAGCGAACGTACATCTAAATGCCGCGCAAACCACAAACTTTAGGTAAAAGGTACTCCAGAGTCTTGCAATGCCCATCCCGTACCAGTTTTTGCCGCTACAGTAGCCTGACCCCATTTTCTGTACCAGGTGCTATGAGAGTGTGAGTACCGATCCTAGCTCCTCCGTCTCCTCCTTACTCCCTAGATCCGTGGCCGCTACGAATTCGGCCGGGCTCTGGTAGTCCAACGCGCTGTGTGGCCTGTTGTGGTTATAGTACTCGCGGTAATCTTCCACCAGCACCTTCGCTTCCAAAAGATCAGCGAAGACCTCCCTCTTTAACAGCTCGTCCCCAAAGCGACTGATGAACGTCTCCTTAAGTAAGCGTTCTCCCACGGAGCTAGCTTCGCTAGGCTCGATGTATAGGGTCCTAACCCCAGAGACTTCCAACCACTGCTTGATGGCTTTAGCGACGAACTCAGGCCCGTTGTCCGAACGGATGAAGACCGGCTCGCCCCTTCGACGGAACAGCGATCAGAGGGTCTCTACCACGTCCTCGGCGGTGATCGAGCGCCCAACATCTATGCTCAGAGACTCCCTGCTGTACTCGTCCACTACTGGCATCATCTTCAGCCTTCTGCCCTCCTGGGTTAGATCCATCACGAAGTCGTAGCTGCAGAGGTGGCCAATGTACTCGGCCCCCCGCCTTGTGCAGCTGTTCTCGCTCTGGCCAAGGAGGAGGAGGCGCCTCTTGTGTTGCTTGCCTTCGGGCACTTTGAGACCTTCCTCTCGCCAAAGCCGATACACCCGCTTCTTGTTGAGCTGCCAACCTTCGCGCCTCAGCAGGGCCCACACACGTCTGTAGCCGTAGCGCTGATTCTCCCGCGAGAGGGCGACCATCCGTTCGACCAGCCGGCGATCCCTTTCTGCCTT
>DATDKO010000240.1:0-5144 GCA_036519935.1 Rubrobacter sp.
GCTTCGGTTGCGCATCACCCCCGCAGAGGCCTCGCGCCTCGCCCTCTACGCCGACACGAGGGGCCACACCGTGACTGCCGCGACCGTCGACGGCATCAACGTGGAGGAAGCGCCCGGCCAGAGGGAGGACACCGACCCATCGAAGTGGGGCTTTGTGTTCCACGGGGGGCCGCCCGAGGGGATCGACGTGACCCTCGAGGTGCGCGGGGAAGGGCCGTTGCCACTGCGCGTCATCGGCTACCGCGACGGCCTCCCGCGAGTCCCCGAGCTGAGGCCCCTCCCGGAGCACCTGACCTGGTCGGGGACCTCGTCCAACCTCACCATGATCGCCAAGAGCTACCGTGTGTAGCCCACCCGGTGACGGCACTCGTCTGTCCGGCGTGCCGGCAACGCGTATGCTTGAAGCTCTGGTCGGCGGACCGTCGCCGCGGGCACCGGATCGGTATAGGATGACGAAGATGCCTCGCTGACCGTCGATAGCCTGCCATCGAAGGAACCACCGCTCATCCCTCGTCCATCGCGAGGGGAGGGATGTCGATGCGCCGACGGTGCGCACCCCCAGCAGTTTGGGAGGTGGGGCCCATGCGCCTCCTCACCGAGCTTCTTGTCCTGCTAACCACGTTAGAGAGAGGAGAAGGCATGAGTACTCCGGAGGAGAACATCAAGACCATCCTCGCCGACTGGCTCGACGCCCTGCGCCGCCACGACTTCGCCACGGTCGAGCGGCGCATGGATCCAGAGGTCTTCTGGCAAGGGCTCCGTAAGGACTTCGTCTGCACGAACCGCGAGGAGACGATGGAAATGTTGCGCGAGCAACAGCGCGAGGAGCACGGGGTCGAGACGCTGGAGTTGATCGCCACCGAGGAGAAAGTAGTGCTGGGGGTACGCAGCACCCAACTACAGGAGATCGGGGGCGTGCCACTTGGCGGCCAGATCTTCCAGATCTTCACGCTGCACCCTCACGACGGCCGGATCGTCCGGGTAGACGAGTACCGCCGACGCGGGGAGGCACTGGAGGCGGCCGGTGCCGAAGGGCGAGGAAACTGGCGCTAGGTGTCACCGGGCTGGGACCTCGGCGTGCTCCCGGCCTTTGTTCTTACTCTTATCTACGGGAGATCTGGAAGCTGGTTTCTCGGAGGCTCAGGAACACCCTCTCGCGCGCAAGAAGTCGGTGGGGTCGTTGGCGTGGCCCCAGTGCTCCACTATCTTGCCGTCCGATATGCGGAACATGTCCATCGCACTCACCTCCACCCGCTTGCCGGTGGGAGCTATCCCCTGGAACTCTCCTCGGTGGGTGCCACGCATGACCACGCGGGCTGCAACCCGATCCCCTTCCGCCATCACGTCCTCGACGGTGATGCTGAGGTCGGGGAAGCCCTCTCGAACCTCGGTGAATGTCTCCTTGAAGGTGTCGATGAGCTTGGCGGGTGGGTCGTCTGGGAGTAGCTCGTTGTCGGGCGCGTCTTGGTCCACGATCTCTTCTGCCCGCCAGAAGTCCCCCGTCGAAACGATCTCGTAAACCCGCCTGGCGATGGCCTTATTCTGCTCCGCCGACATCTCCTGTACCTCCTTCCCCGGCGTCCCGTTCGCCGCTACTCGTAGCTTCTCTCAATATATACGCTGCGCAGAGGACGAAGGTCTCGGTCAATTGTGCCGGCCATGCGCTCAGCATCATCTCGATAGAGCTCGCCCTTAGCCTGCCGTCGGGTATGGTCAACAGGAGGGCGGACGCGTCCTATACTCCGCCTCTCACCAGGTGCTCCAGAGCGCCGGAGCGCTCGAGGGCCATGATCTCGCTCAAGCCGCCCACTGGACGGTGGTCGATAAAAACGTAGGGCATCTTCTCGCGTCCCGTGTAGTGAGCCAGCCAGGAGCATAGTCGGGAGTTGTTGGTAGCGTCGATCACCTCAAAACGGTAGCCCCTGTGCTCGAGGAAGCGACTGGTGAGCCAGCAACGCCAAGAGTGGCGGCGAACGTAGACAACCACCTCCTTTTGATCGGCCATCACGCTTTGCTTGCCTGCATGGATCCTTGGGGGCGTATATACTCTACACAAGGCAGCCTCGCTAGAACTCCCCTTTTCTACGGACTTTTTCGGCGGCACCTCCGCCGCCCATCTTCGCCAGCGCCTCCCTAAGCATCTCGGCCGTGGGCGAGCCCCTAAGGCCTTCAGGGGTAATGTACATCCTGCAACCTAGCGCATACTCAGCCCGCTCCAGCACGGGGAACAGGTCCTCGCCGCCCACTCGGATCGTGGGGCTGCCAGGGAACCGGAGCTCCTGGGCCTCCTCGGCGGTGTTGACAGCGACCAGTACAACCTCTGCGTCTACGCCCTCCTCCTCGAGCACCCCCCACAGGGTCTTCTCCGCCTTGAGGTATGTTGGGCACCCGTCGAAGTACAGGATCTCCATCTTCATCGTGTTACGCCTCCTCGACGCTTCTTGGAGGACATATACCATAGTTCCGTACGCGCCCACAGCAGGCGCGGTGCTTATTCACCCGAGTGCGTGGAAGGTAGATTCCCCGAAGTTCGGCTGTGTAGTAAGAAGGCCTCGGAATCATCCGCCGGCCAGGCGCCTTACCTCCTCGACAATGGTCTGAGGGGACGCTACCTTGTGCAGCACAGCATCGGCTCCCGCTTTCATGACCTCCTCGAGGTGAGAAGGCCCTAGCATCACGCTCAGTACCAAAACCGAGATGCCTGCATTCCTCCGGCGCAGCTCGCCGATCAGCTCCCTCCCGTCCCCGTCGGGTAGGGCGAGGTCGAGAATCGCCACGTCCAAGGGAGTGTCGAGCATCTGACGGGCTTGGGCTAGAGAGCCTGCCTGGGCGACCACCTCAAGGTCAGGCTCGCGCTCCAGCAGAGCGGCGAGGGATTGGCGGAAGGCTGCGTGGTCCTCCACCAGCATGACCCTGGCTGTCCTAGGTGCGCTCATATCAGCCTTCAGGTAAGCACAGGCCGATGAAAGTGTGATGATTTCCCTTCTTCATGTCCTTATTCACCGGAGTGCGTGGAAGGGAAATTCTCAGAAGTTCGTTTACCTCCCGCGCGGATCCGCTTCTGCTTCTATCGGGGCAGGAGGCCTTGCGAGACGCTAAGGGCGTCAACCAACCGCCCACTCGCCGGTTCAATCTTCCCAATTCATGACCGGCTGCGCGCCTGCCAGACCAACGCCCCGAGCACCACCACAATGCCCGTCAGCGCCGAGAACGCTTCGACCCTGGTCAGCAGCGGACCCTCAACAGCAGGACCCTCGAACCCCCCAACGAAGTAGCTCAGACCTAGCAGCGCTACGCCGAAGCCGGCCACGCGGGTCGTCACCAGCACCCCACGCCCGGAGTGTCTAAAGAGGGCGATGTAGAGTCCGGTTAGCATCACTACCAAAGACAGCGCAACCTGCGCCCAATCCAAGAGGTTCATTATCGTCGGCGCTCCTCCCCTCACGCATGGCGTCGCCGGGTAGCGTATTTCTTATTTATCTCAGACGATGGCGACGACGGAACCCAACGGCTCCTGGCGGGCGTTCGACACAGCGCTCTAGCTCGATCCCGCGGCCGGAGTGTCGAGCTTGGTGGATAGCTCGTCGAAGAGATCTGTCCAGTAACCGTAGCCTTTCTCTCCTTCCTCTTTTCCGAGCCGGACAATCACCAGGTCCTTCTCGGGTGCTACGTAGATGTACTGTCCGTAGTTGCCCTGTGCAGAGAAGTGATTTTTACCCTCCGGTGTGTTGACCCACCAGAAGTACTGGTAGTCTTGAGAAGGATCCATACTGGTGTCCGGACGCGTGGACTCTTGTACCCACCCCCGGGAGATGAGCTGCTTTCCCCTCCAGTTTCCCTCTTTGGCGAAGAGTATGCCGAACCTGGCGAAGTCGCGAGCCCGCGCGTTTACCCCGCTCTCCATCTTCTCGAAACCATCCCTCTTGCTGTCGAGGCTCCAAGAGCCGTCCGCCTCCATGCCCATAGGCTTCCACAACTTCTCCTGCAGGTAGCCGGCGACGTGCATCCCGGTCGCCCGCTCGAGTATCATCCCCACCAGCAAGGGGTTGTAGTTGTTGTACTCGAAGTATTGGCCCGCCTTGCCCTCGATTTGAGAGTTTAGCGCCAGCTCTCTTAGGTCGGTTGAGTAGTAGGTCTTAGTGTCGTCGGCCGCCTCGCTCCAGGGTAAGGTAGCGCCCTCCTCGTACTTAATGCCTGAGGACATCGTGAGGAGGTTCCTGATGCTGATCGACTTGAAGCGCTTGTCTTTCTTTAGTAGTTCGGGGAGGTAGTTGGTTATGGGCTCATCTACGCTCTTGATGTGCCCTTCGTCGATGGCGATGCCCACCAGCGCAGAAGCGAACGACTTGGCCATCGAGAAGGACGTGTTTACGGAACGCTGGTCGTAGCCGTTGAAGTACCTCTCGTAGAGCAATTTATCGTCGTGGACCACCAAGAACGCTGTCGTTCCGCTCGCTTGCAGGTAGCTTTCGAGGCTACCGTTACTACTGTCGCCTCCGATGGCCTCGATCTGGGAAGCATAGGGGTTGTCGGCAGGCAGCTTATCGAAGTGAGAGACGGGGGGCGCGTTGTGGATAGTGCGAGCGGGGAACCTCTCAAGGTCTTGGTAGTCGGATTCGCCCCAGAAGATGGTCCGTGTCAGGTAGAAGCTTGGCGCAGACAGATACCCAACAATGACAGCGACCGAGGCGACCAAGAGGAGCAAGCCCGCGCCGACCAGCATAAGCTTGGTTGTCCTACTTGGAAGCTTCACGACCGGCACCGAAAGGCCATTAGCGCTCTACAGTTTTTGCGTATATCATAGCGACGGCGCAAGCTCTTCTCTTCCTGTGCCCTTCTGTCCGGAGCGTCAGATGTACTACGACATCAGCAGTGTGCGATTGTCACTCCTCACGCCTTCTCACCCCTTAGCCGGCACCATGATGCCACGCAGCGCGACTCGATGCATCTTAGGTGACTATTCACTCAACGCCGTAGAAGAAGAATTCTCAGAAATGGGTATGCAGGATGCCGCATAGCCCCGCTCGCTGGCCACCCTATGGTCGGCCTGAGACTTCTCGGCTCCTCAAGATCGACCACTATATCGACCACTATATGTTGCACGTGCGCATAAAGATGCGCTTGGGTGGATGCGCAGCTTCCTC
>DATDKO010000241.1:0-5742 GCA_036519935.1 Rubrobacter sp.
CGCATAAGCTCTTGGAGACGTGCAATGGGGAGTAGGCTATCGTAAGGGTGCTCGGATGAAGACTTACATTGCGCTTTGGGCTTGACCCCGGAGGACGGACAGACCAGAGTTTCGGATACAGGGTCCGTCGAAGGAGGTCCAAAGGATGCCGGGAGCAACACCACGCTATACACCAGAGTTCAGAGCAGAGGCGGTGAGGTTGGTCCGCTCCTCACCGGATAAGAGCATCGTCCAGATCGCCACAGAACTCGGGATCTCAGATAGTTCGCTTCACAACTGGCTAAAACAATCAGAGATCGATGCCGGTCAGCGCGAAGGGCTGACTACCGAGGAGCGGGAGGAACTCAGCAGACTACGTAAAGAGAACAAAGTTCTGCGTCAGGAGCGGGACATCCTGAAAAAAGCCACGGTCTTCTTCGCCCGAGAGGACGGGAGTCGGTGAGCTCTTACAGGCTCATCGACGCGGAGAAGGCTACTCATCCCGTCTCTATGCTATGCAGGGTTTTGAAGGTCTCAAGGAGCGGCTACTACGCCTGGAGAGACAGGCCGCCTTCGAAGAGGGCCACAGAGAATGCTGCCCTCTCCGAGCGGATCAGGGCGATCCACCACAAAAGCAGAGGGACCTACGGCTACCCACGCGTCCATGCTGAACTCAGAGCCCTAGGGGTGCGCTGTAACCGCAAGCGTGTTGCCCGGCTGATGCGAAAGGACGGCTTACAAGGCTGCATGCGGGGTCGCAGGAGGAAGCACACCACTCGCCAGAGTCCTCTTGCTATCGCCGCCCCGGACCTCGTGGAGAGGAACTTCGCAGCCCCAACTCTGAACAGGATCTGGACGGCAGATATTACCTATGTGAGCACGGATGAAGGCTTTTTGTATCTGGCCTTCATCCTGGACGTCTACTCCAGGAAGGTGGTTGGCTGGTCAATGGCAAGCCATCTGCGCAGTGAACTGGTAGCGGCTGCCCTGGAGATGGCGATCAGAAGGAGGAATCCTTCCGCCGGGCTCATCCACCATAGCGACCGGGGGGTGCAGTACACGGCGCTGTCCTTCGGCAAGAAATTGAAGAAAGCTGGGATTGTGCCGTCGATGGGCCGGGTGGGCTCGGCGCTGGACAACGCCATCTCGGAGAGCTTTGTCTCCTCTCTCAAAAGCGAGATAGGCGTGAACCGCTATCCTACCCGCCAGGCGGCCAGGGCATCGATCTTCGAGTTCATTGAGAGTTTCTACAACCGGGTGCGGAGGCACTCCTCGCTAGGCTATCTAAGCCCGTCTGAGTACGAGCAAGCTACAATGGAGGAGACAGCGGTGGCGTAAGCGGAAGTCGTCCGTTCATTTGGGGTAAGCCCAGAGTTCTCCGAAGTTCGCCCTAATGCGGCAAGGGGAAGGAAAATGATCCGAAGTGTGCAGGGCGCATGCGTCTCGGAACCGTATCGTAAAAGGCATCCCGGGAGTCCTAATACCAGCGTCTTAGTGGTAGACTGCCAGAATCTCGGTGGATAGGAGGGCTCGTGCTTGGCGACACCTTGGGCAACCGCTACCTCCTTTCGGGCCTTTTGGGCGTCGGAGGGATGGCGGAGGTATTCCTTGCCCACGACCGGATACTCGGCCGCGACCTCGCGCTGAAGATCCTAATGGAACACTACGCCAAAGACGAGCGCTTCGTCGGGCGCTTCCGGAAGGAGGCCCAAAGCGCCGCCGCCCTCAACCACCCCAACGTGGTGCAGGTCTACGACCAAGGCCGCGCCGAAGACGGACGCTATTACATCGCGATGGAGCACGTGCCCGGCGGTAGCCTCAAGGACCTCATCTTGAGGCGCGGCCCGCTTGGTGCCGCGGAGGCCGCCAGGCTCGCTTCGCAGGTCGCCGAGGCCCTGCATGCGGCCCACGGACGCGGCATCGTCCACCGCGACATAAAGCCCCAAAACGTGCTGATAGGCGAGACGGGCGACGTCAAGGTGGCCGACTTCGGCATAGTCCTGGCCGCATCGAGGACCTCCACCTCGGGGACGAACTTTGTGTTCGGCACCCCGAGCTACATGTCCCCCGAGCAGGCGATGGGCGATCGGGTGGGACCCGAGAGCGACCTCTACTCTTTGGGCGTAGTCCTCTACGAGATGCTCACCGGCACGGTGCCGTTTACGGCCGAGGGTCCGCTGGCCACGGCTATGAAGCACCTCACCGAGCTACCGCTCCCCCCCAGAAAGCGCAACCCCTCGGTTCCGGAGGCGATGGATGCCCTGGTGATGGGGCTCTTGACCAAGGACCCCAAGGATCGATACTCGAGCGCCACCCAACTCATCGAGGACTTGCGGCGGGCGCGAGAGGGGTTGCCCTTGGCCTTCGCGGGAGCCGCTGGGTATCCCGAGACACTGGGGGAGCCCAGGAGCGCGCCACCGTCGGTGCCCGCGGGCTCCCCCAGGAGCAAGCCCCGACGGAAGAGGTCAGTGGGGATCAGGCTGGTGGCGCTGGCGACGCTCTTGACCCTGCTCGGTGGGCTCGGCTGGGACCTCTCACGGGACCTCGAGGGGTTGACGACCGTAGGCGCCGTCAAGAGCTCGGAAGGGGTACGGGAGGGCGACACCTTGGTAGCGCCCAAGGGCTTGGTGGGCGCTCGAGAAGACGGCTCGGGGAAGGGCACCGGCCCGGACGTGCCCGCCTCCGCATCTGCGCCCGCATCTGCGCCCCCCGCGTCCGTGTCTGCCTCGTCATCCGCGGCGCCGGAACCGCAGGCGTCGGGCCCCTGGGTGGAGGAACCCTCCGCCTCCTCCCCAGCACCGGAAGGTTCCTCCGGCTCCGGCGGCCAAGACGCGGGAACGATGAAACCCGGTTCCGGGGAGTCGGCCGCGCAGGAGCAGTACCAGTAGTCTGCAAGCATGTACGTCTCCGGAGAACGAGCGTGGTGTTTGCGCCAACTGATACTGGGCAGAGGGGTTTGCTGCAATGAGTGCGGCTCCTCTGGGTCCTTTGTCATCAAGAGCGCCCAGTGGTCCATGACGAGCCCTCCGACGCTAGACGTCGCTTCGAACTGTGCTAACTGCGGCACGGGGGCCACGACTCCGTTTTCGCTACAAGAGGCCAGGCGTTGCGGCTTCGACGACCCCGACTAAGGCTTATGCCAAGGCAGTCCATAGCCTCGGTCCGATACCCATCTATGTTTCCGGACCGATCCTCCTGGCACCTCTTCGTACCTTTATTCACCCGAGTGCGTGGAAGGTGCATTCTCCGAAGTCCATTTGAAGGATGCTGCATAGTTCTGCTCGCAGGCTATCCTTTGGTCCTCTGAGAACTCTACTCTCCTCAGGGCTGGCCGCTACATGCTGCGCGCCCACGCTAAGTTGCGCTCGGACGCATATGCGGTGTTCCCTCAGAGCACCACAGTCGTTAAGGGGGAGGGGTAGCAGGAGTTCAGACCCCGGTCTGCCACTAGAGACCCGGTCGCCTGGACTCGATGCGTGTAGGAGCCGTTTTGAAGGCTTCTCCCATCCGGTTAGGTCCTCTGGCATTCAGAGTACTGGTTCATCGGCTACAACGACGTTTGAGGAGGCTTTGAAGAGCTCCAAGGCATAATAGCTCAGGGTCACGAGAGGAATTAGGGGATCTTCTGAGCCATTGTCAGGAGTGCGTCGGCCCCCGCCCCGTCCTTACTCCTCCACTGGACACTAGGCTTGTCTGCTGCTCCCAGGTCTCCATGAGCCTCGCCTTCCCAGCCCCCGGCGGCGTCGTGGACACCCGTATGCAACGATGCGCGTGTTTATGTGGCCCCACGACATGTGGTAAGCCACGGAAGTCTGGAAGGCTGCCTGAGAAGGTCCCAGGAAGTTTATCGAGGCCGTTTCATACAGGATGCTAGATATGGACTCGCAGAATTCACCTTCCACGCACTCGGGTGAACAAAGCCGGAACGGCGGTACCCTCGTTGCGTCTGCTGGCGCTTGCGAATAGAGTTGTGGAGCGGCGCCCCTGATACATCAACAGCGAAGGAGCGTAAAGATGGCTTCCAGAACCACCACCTCGGGAGGGGACTACGACCTCTCCGATCCGGTCAATAGTTTCGTAGACGTCGTGAGGCGCGTGGTCCTCCAGCCTACGGCCTTCTTCGCGGATCTTTCTCGGCAAGGAAGCTTCTTGGGCCCACTGGTGTTCGCCTTGATCTGCATCGAGATCTCCGTACTCTTGGTCGGCCTACTTACCTTTCTAGACGTTCCCGGAGGCGTCACCTGGCTATTCGGCGCGAGGGGGAACCAGGGCTTCTTGGCGTTCGTGGGGGGGCTTGTGATAGCGCCAATAGCGGGAGCCGTGGGCGTGTTCTTGACGGCGCTGGTGACGCACCTGTTGGTCATCCTGGTGGTGGGATCGGGACACTCCGGGTTCGGGGCGACCTTCCGGGTAGTGGCCTACTCTTCCGTGACGAGTCTTGCGGGTTGGATACCTTTTATCGGGTGGATCTTCTCCTTGTACCGACTCTACCTGGCCACCGTAGGGATCCGCGAGATGCACTCGACGACCACGGGCAGGGCGCTCCTGGTGGTGCTGCTGCCGGCCATCTTGATATTGCTTTTGGTCCTGGTGGTGGTCGGCGCATCGGCCATCGTGTACTTCAGGGCTGCCTGATGAGGGTCGGTTTGCTCGAGTAGGGAGGGCTGGAGTACCCGCCGCATTCGAACCTCGGAGAATCTGCGCTTCCAGGCACTCGGGTGAATAAGCTGCTTGACTAGGGCCCGTTGGGTCTGGAGAAGCCGGTCTCAGGGTTATACTGACCTCAGATGAAAGGTTTCCGTAAGGAGAGGAGCACCGTGCGCGAGGATCAAAGCCTCGCCCAGATGGCGAACGAAGTCTTGATGCGCCAAGCAAAGGTCCGGGCAGACCGGAGTGGTGAGCCCATCGAAGAAGCGATGGAGGCCGTTGTGAACACGGAGGCCGGCAAGCAACTCAAGGAACTCAGAGACGGTCCCCACAGCGAAGAGAGCCTCAAAGAGGCGCAGGTAGGCGTGGCGCGGGAGCGAGCCAAGGAGCGCGTAGAAGATCTCGGCAAGCGTCTGGGGGAGGCCCCTGAGTTCCCCACGCACGGTTAACGGGACGAACTTCTTGGAACTCCGTACAGCGGAAGTCCAACTTCGGAAAAAGCACCTTGCCTAAAGCCGGGCCGACGGACGCACCTAGCGCTCAGCCTTCAAGCCTGGTTAGGCGCTCTTCTATGCGCTCTAGACGCTCATCTATGCGCTCCAAGTGTTCCCTAATCCTGTGCCTGAACTCGTGCTCCGGCATCGCCTCGCCCGGATCGCTAGGATCACCCGGGCGATCCTCAAAGCCTCCGCCTCGCTCGCGGTTGTGTCGCTCGTGACCTTGCCCTCCACGACCTTGTCCTCCGCCTCTAGGCTGCCTATCTCACTCCCTGCCCACGTGGCCTTCCTCCTTTTGTTCTACGAGCCTGATGTCGATAAGCCTCGGCAAGTTTCGTACCCGGAAGCGACCGAAAGTAGGCTCAGATAAGTCAACCCCTATGGTGGTATGGGGCCAGAGCTATGCTTAGTGCTGCATATGGACCGCGGAGAACTCCGTCAAGGCGAAACTCGCAGAGCGCTCCTTTTACGCACTCACGTGGATACCGTTGACTTACTATTGCCTGAGCTCCTCGATCCTCCGCAAGTCTGCGGTGCCGGCGGCGCAGGCGGTCGACCGACGCTATCTACGTCGGGCAAGACGTCCCCGTAGTCGAGAGCTTCTTCTTGCGTCTCGATT
>DATDKO010000242.1:0-3584 GCA_036519935.1 Rubrobacter sp.
TGAGGCGCTGGAAGAGGTGGGTGTAGCGATGATACCTTTCTAGTTCCTTCAATTCTTGCGGATCTTCTTCTATTACCTGTGAGTAGTGTATCTTTGGCATATCCGTATTATGCCATCAACAAACCGGAACGGTATGACAAGGTACGCTGCGAGGTCATGCGCCACGGCGAGCGATTGGGCGAGTTGACGTTCTTCGACGATGAGGAGGAGACCGTAACCCGAGGCGAGCGAGTCCGGTACTGCCCTGGGTGCCGCAGCCGACTCGGTCTCCTATCTGTACGACCCCGAGGCTGGACCAAGACGCAATCCCGATGTGGTAAGTCGAGAATGTGATCGAGTGGCACGGGCGCACTCATTCATCGAAGAGGTCGCTCATCAGGAAGCCTCCGCCGTTCTCGACGGGGGCGCATCCGACGGCTTAGGGAGGACCCTGGAATCCCGGTCCTAGAAGGTCGCCACGTCCTTCTCGGCGGCCCATACCGCGGGGTCTTCGGCGCCTTCCGCCTCGCCCTGCTCCTCGAGCCAACGCTCGCTGTCGATGGCGGCCCTGCAGCCGTCGCCGGCGGCCGTTACAGCCTGGCGGTAGCGGGTGTCTGAGACATCACCAGCGGCGAACACGCCGGGGACGCTCGTCATAGTGTTTTCCTTTTGTATGACGTAGCCGCCCTCTTTCATCTCGACCTGCCCCTCGAAGAGAGAGGTTGCAGGGGTGTGCCCGATGGCCGTGAAGAAGCCGCTGACCTCGATTGTCCGCTCCTCACCCGTCTTCGTGTTCCTTGTGCGCACCCCCTCGACGGCGTCTTTGCCCAGGATCTCCTCTACGACCGTGTCCGTTGTGAACGTGATCTTGGGGTTCTTACGCGCCCTTTCGAGCATGATCTTAGACGCCCTGAACTCGTCGCGGCGGTGGATCAAGAAGACCTCGTCTGCAAACTTGGCAAGGACGCCGGCTTCCTCCATCGCTGTGTCCCCCCCGCCGACTACGGCGACCTTCTTGCCCCTGTAGAAGAACGCGTCGCAGGTGGCACAGCCGCTGACGCCCTTACCCATCAACTGCTGCTCGCTCTCGAGCCCAAGCCACTTGGCCTTGGCGCCCGTCGCGATCACCACGGCCTTTGCTAACGTCGGCTCATCTTCATCCTCGGCCCACAACTTGAACGGACGCTCCGAGAAATCCACCCTCTCGATGTTCTCGGGACGCATCTCGGCCCCGAAACGCGCGGCCTGGGCCTCGAAATCATCCATCATCTCAGGGCCCATCACGCCGTCTCTGTACCCAGGGTAGTTCTCCACGTCGGAGGTCAGCATAAGCTGCCCGCCGCTCTCGAAACCCTGGAAGACGAGCACCTTCAGGCTCGCCCGCGCGGCGTACAGTGCCGCCGTGTACCCCGCGGGACCCGAGCCGATTATCACGACGTCGTATGTTCTGTTGTCCATCTAAAACACCCCTCTTATATGCAAAATCTCTAACCCCTTTAGTCTAATACATCTCGCAAGCCGTATGGTGTGAGCTTTACGTCGCCGCTCCTGCAGAAACAACAACGGTCACCCGGTCAACGCGGCCGGCTGAGGCGACGCTCACTCGCGCCAGCCGGCCAGGAACCCCTCCTGCTCCGGCGTTAGCGCGTCGACGCCCATGCCGACGGCGTCGAGCTTCATTGCGGCCACCTCATCGTCTATCTCCCTGGGGAGGAGATGTACTTTGTTCTCCATAGAGGCGTGCTCGTTCGCCAAGCGGTAGGCGCAGAGAGCCTGGATCGCGAAGGTGAGGTCCATGATCTCGATGGGGTGCCCGTCGCTAGCCGTCAGGTTGACGACCATGCCACGCCCGACGAGGTGCAATCTACGACCGTCGGCGGTGGTGAACTCCTCGACGTTACGGCGAACTTCGCGCGCGCCCGTCGCCACAGCCGTAAGGCCGTCCACGTCTATCTCCACGTCCACCCCGCCGGCGTTGGCCAGGACCGCACCATCCCGCATCCGCTCGAAGTGCGCGGCCGTAAGCACGTCGCGGGTCCCTGTCGCCGTAATAAAGACCTCCCCGATCTCCGCAGCGTCCAGGGCCGGCAGCACGTCGAAGCCGTCTGCGTAGGCTTCGAGGCCGCGCACGGGATCGATCTCGCAGACGGACACGCGGGCGCCGAGTCCCGCAGCGTAGCGGGCGATGCCCTTTCCACACCATCCGTAGCCGAGCACGACGACGCGTTTGCCGCCGACCATCAGGTTGGTGCTCTGCATGATCGCCGTAAGCGTGGATTGGCCTGTACCGTAGCGGTTATCGAAGAGGTACTTGCACCTGGCGTCGTTCGCCGCTATAACAGGGAATTCGAGGACTCCCTCCCGCTCCATAGCCCTGAACTTCGCCACCCCGCTCGTCGTCTCCTCCGAGGCTCCGCGGATGTGTCCCAGCAGGTTCCGCCGTGTCGTGTGTGCGAGACGCACCAATCCGGCCCTGTCGTCTATAAAGATGGCCTCCCTGTCGTCCGCAGTGCGGTCGAGCACGCGCTCCAGCTCCCTGTCGGCGTCTTCGGGGTCGTTCTCGGAGGATGCGTAGACCGTCACGCCGCGCTCGGCCAGGGCCGCAGCCACATCGTCCTGCACGAAGAACGGACCAGGGCTAGCCACGGCGACGTCGGCCCCAGCTTCGGCGAGTACGACCGTAAGGTAGGCGGTCTTGGCCTCTATAGGGAGAGCGACGCCGACACCGAGGCCCTCGAAGGTACCGTCCTTCAGGTATCTGTCGCGGACGGCGTTGAGAACCGGTGAGTGCTTGGCGGCCCAGTCTATCTTCCTGTGGCCGTCGGGTGCGAGCGCGGGGTCCCTGACGATGGATTCTCTGTCCATATCCTCCCTCCTAGGCTCCGGATTCCTCACTTTCGGCGGCCATCGTCTCCTCGACGGCCTCTACCTGCTCGCGCACACCGAGCATGAAGCTGCCGACGAGGATGAGGAGGAGGAAGGGGATGAGCCCGAGCCCGACTCCCAGGTTGCCGGAAGTCTGCTGGGCGAGGCCGAGGATCAGGCCGACGATGGTCCCGCCGATGGCCCCGACCCACACCAGGATGGCACCCGTCCTCTGTAGCCTGGAGGACGAGGCGTCCTCGGGCTCCACTATCTCGGTCCACAGTAGCCCCCACCGCTTTACCCTGGGATAGAGGGCGAGCAGGAGTATGGGTCCCAGCACGCCTCCCATTATGGCGTTGTTGAAAAGTATGAGGACGAAGAACACGACGAACGGGAAGAGCCCAATCAGGTCGGCCCACCAGGTGATTATGAGGGCGCAGACGGCCGAGGCCAGTATGACCAGGAGGATGAACACCCCGAACTTCTTGCCGGAGTCCACGTTTTCCTCCATGTTCTCATCGCGCCGGAAGAAGACGCTCCACATCTTATAAGGCAGCAGGGCCAGGAAGAAGTTTCCAACGAAACCACCGATGCTCCCCAGCGTCAGGGTGCCGAAGAAGTCCCCGATCAGGTTCCCTATCGCCGCCCCCCAGGCCCCCGCTGGGCCGAACAGTAGCCCGAAGACGATCGGAAAGGCGTTGGCCGGTCGCAGCTCGATATAACCCGGAATGATGGGAAAG
>DATDKO010000243.1:0-2543 GCA_036519935.1 Rubrobacter sp.
TCTCAGTATGATACGATAGTCGCTAGTATAGGTTGATGCCTTACTAGGGCCGAAGCCGCCCTAACAAGGACGCGCTTCTCCTCTCGCCCCGAGAGCCCTCAGGGTCTCGCTCCGTTAGCTGGCGAGGTAGCCAGAACCAAGATGGAGGAGCGTGACCTCTGATGCGCCGAGAAGAAGCCGACGGCAATAGCCCCCTCTCCCAGCCTCGCTGCGAAATAGAGAAAACCCCTTTAGAAGGAGAATGCCAGAGGCCAGGCGAGGTACGCTACAAGGGGATAATCCTGGTGTGCGGGCCTCACGCAGCGCTGCTCGGATTGGAGGACCGGGCAGAAGCAGTGCTTGGGAGTGTCTTCCGGATGGACGGGTGGCTGGAAGAGAACGGGAGCTCGGGGGCGGACGAGGAATACCTTGGGCGCATACGGCATGAGCGAGAGGAGGCCGTAGCCGCCCTTCGGCTCATCCGTGTCCAGATCCGAAGCGCTCGCAAGGAGGTGCTGCAGTAGGAAGGCAGCAAACCCGGACCGAGCCAACTTCCGAGAACTCCGTCAAGGCGAAGTTCGCAGAATTCACCTTCCACGCACTCGGGTGAATAGACCCAGCCATTTGTGCTGGCCCTAGAAGCGTGGCCGAAAACCCAGGCTCCAAGTTTGGTTCCAGAGCCTGGGATCAAGAGACAGAGTTGCAAATATGCGGCAAATCGCGATCAGGGTCGCAAGCAGGGCGGAGATATGTATGGACACAATCGTCTTGGGGTGGTTACGATCTCGCATGAGTCCGGTGCTCATCCCCACAAGCGTGAGAGATTGGCGACGGTAGCGGCCATCAGGAGTTGGAAGAGCGTCTTCGCCCGCCCGACGTAGCGAGCCTGGCGCACGCCGAGTTGCATCAGCCGCGCCAGCCGATGTTCGGCGGCCTGCCGTAGTTTGCGGTAGGGAGCAAAGGAGCTGCTGTTCTGAAAGGCCCTCGCCTCCTGAAGTACCGCCTCGTGAGGGTGCAACATCACCAGGCGACCTTTGCCGGGACGCGCCCGCACACACTTGGGTCGCAACGGGCATATGTCGCAGATGGCGGCATCGAAGCGAAACGCCCGCAAAGGGAGGCCCGGAGCGCCATAACGATCACCCGAGCTGATCGACACCACTTTCCGCGTCTCCTGTCCGGCGGGGCAGGTACAACTCATCGTCTCAAGATCGATCCGAAAGTCCTCTTTGGGGAACTGGGCTTGTCCCCGCCGACTAGCCACCTTCGCTACCAGTCTCCTCCCGGCGTCAGCGAATAGTTGCCGAGTCTCGCTGTTCCCATACGCGCAGTCGCCCACCGTCTCCTCGACCATAACGTCGGCATTCGCTTCCGCCTGTTGCACTAGCTGAAGCGCCTGCTCGTGGTCGGGGGCATTGCCTGCCAGCACGTCCGCCGCCGTGATCAACTGGCTCTCGGGATCAACCGCGATCGCCGCCTTATGCCCATCGAAACGCCGCCTCGCGCTCTTGCGACCGTGGCGCATCTCAGGGTCGTGCACGGACACAATACGATCCGAGCTGACTCCCTGCTTGAGACGAGTCCCGTCCTCTCGGCGCTCGATGTCCTGCATCAGCAACCGGGCAAGCAGCCCAGCCGCCTCATGCAGCCGCTGCCGCAATGGCTCGTCTGCGGGAAGCTTCTCCATCGCCTCTCGGACCACCATCAGCAAGCGATCCGCATCCGCAACCACGCCTTCCAGAAACACTTGCCGGGCTTCGGGATCGTCCCAGTCAATGCCCGCCTCTCCCTAAAGAGACGAGCCGAAGTAGCGCCCCAGGTCGTGCTCCCGCGCCCACTCCTCCGGGTTGGAGTGGGTCCCGGCGGCTAATGCACGTGCCAGCCTGGTGATCCCGTCGGCCAGCAGGTTGTACGTGTCCTTGACCGCACCCCGGCCCAGGACGTAGCTGGTGTCCAAAACGACCTTGAGCTTGCGAGTACGGAAGTAGCCCGTCCGGCGCGCGAAGGCCAGGCTTTGCCCGAAGAGCGTCCGCACCCGCTCGTGGAGGATCAGACGCGCCCGAAACAACTGCAGCGTACTCTTGGCGAAGGGTCGCTCCTCCAAACCTATGCCCAGCGCCACCTTCCAGCGCAGGTCGAAGTCCGCTCGCGCTTTGGCCTCCTCGTCAGAGACTCCCTCGTAGGCTTGCAAAAGCAACGCCGTTGCCATCAGGCTCGGGGGGACGCTCGGACGCCCGTTGTCCGAGCAATAGAGGTCGATGAAGTCCTCGTCGTGGAACAATTCTCTGCGGTGGGAGGCGAGGAAGCCGTAGAAGGAGTCCCGTCCCACGTGATCCAGATAGGCGTGCTCGCCACCGTCCAGGCCCGATTGCTTCCCGAGCATCGCAAGCACCTCCTCGTCGATTCCTGAGAGAAGTGTACTCACGCGAACAGCTCAGGCGGACTTTTCGGCCACGCTTCTAGAGCGTGTTATGAACTTGGGCGAAAAGCGCATAGAAATGCGGATTTCACGATCAGCTTGGTTCCCTCGCGATCTCTGTTTCCCGCATTCCTAAGCCGTTTCT
>DATDKO010000244.1:0-6036 GCA_036519935.1 Rubrobacter sp.
CGCTGCGACGAAGGCGACCGCGAGCGCGAAGGCGAGGCTTCCCCAGAAAAGGAGGCTGCCGAGACCCGCGTCCATCGCCCCTGGGATCACAACGATGATGAGGTTGTCAACTATCTCCATTACCGTGATCGAGAGCGTGTCAGAGGCGAACGCCAGCGGCAGTACCGCACCGAGCACCATGCCAGACCGCAACAGCGGCAACATCGTCAGCCCGTAACCGAAGAAGAAAGCCAGTACTATCGCAAGCACGATGGTGGCTACGTTGCTCCACCCCAGCGCGGTCCCGATCACTATCCCAAGCACCTCACCGATGGCACATCCCGTCAGACAGTGCAGCGTCGCAGAGAAAGCCGTCCGGTTGAGTGAACTGTTCCAGGTGGCCATAAACATCCTTCCTGTGCGCGTGAGTCGATATTATTGTATACCCCTATGGGGTATCTGTAAAGGTTGAGATTGGGCGTCTCGAGGGTAGGCGCGTAATCGCTCATGCCATCCTCGTCACACCGGTGCCGATCTCTTATCTTTCAATGCCATAGCCTGCAAAATACAGTTTACCATACCCCCCTATTCTATACAGAGACGAGAGGTGCATCTTATCTTCGCCGTGCGCTGCCTTCGATGGTTGGAGTGCGTCTGGGGGTCCGTATACTCGTTTGTGGTGTGAGATCCAGGCATCGGGGAGAGGAGGTACGGTTGCGTTACGGGTTTGTGATCCCTACGGGGGATCCTCGCACCGTCGCGGAACTCGCCCGCGAGGTGGAAATGGCGGGTTGGGACGGCGCTTTTTACTGGGACGGCATCTGTGTCGGAGGCATGGACACGTACGACCCGTGGGTCGTGATGGCTGCGATGGCGATGCGCACGGAGAGGGTGAGGATTGGGGCGGTTTTGACGCCGCCGGCACGGAGGAGGCCGTGGAAGCTCGCCCGCGAGACGGTCGCCCTCGACCATTTATCCAACGGGCGCCTCGTCTTGCCGGTAGGACTTGGAGCACTAGACGACGGTGGTTTCACTAAGGTGGGGGAACCGACGGACAGGAAGGTTCGGGCACAGCTTCTCGACGAGAGTCTGGACATCTTGACTGGGTTGTGGAGCGGGGAGCCGTTCTCCTATACAGGCGAGCACTACCGGCTCGAGGAGATGACCTTCTTGCCACCTCCTGTCCAGAAGCCACGCATCCCTGTATGGGTGGTAGGAGCGTGGCCGAGCAGGAAGTCGATGGGGCGGGCGTTACGCTACGACGGGGTGCTTGCGGCCACGGTCGGCGGGAGTGCCGAATCGCCGGGCGTTACGCCCGAGACCATCCGCGAGATCAAGGAGTACGCCGAGGAGAACAGAGAAGGGGATGGTGCCTTCGACATCGTACGGGAGGGCCAGACGCCTGGTGAAGACCCGAGACGGGCGGCCTCCATCGTGCGTCCCTTCGCGGAAGCAGGGGCTACCTGGTGGATCGAATCCCCCTGGACGCCTCCCAACGAGCCAGACGACCTCAGCCGCCGCATAAAACAGGGACCGCCGCCGCTCGGCTGATGGCCACAAGAGCTGATCGCTGAAAGCCGAAGCGGAAGGCTGGAGCGTCCAGACTGCTGATCGCTGGCAGGTTCGCGGGAAGCCGCGAACCTGGCTCACCTGCGGGAATCTTTGAGGATCTCGAAGACCTCTTCTATGAGGGCCTCGCGTTTGTCGGGGGGGAGGTCGCGGGGATGGATGGTTTGTTTGTCGGACTGGAGGTTGCGCAGGCTCGCCTCTTCGGCCAGATACCGGTCTATAAGGCGGACTATGGCATCAACCTTCTCCCTGGGCAGTCCGTCGCCACCGCGGGTCAGTCTGCTCCACATGTCGAACGTCCCTTCCGTAAAGGTGGGCGGTGTCGCGGCAGATTATATCGTCGGGACACTTTCAAGCCTGCCTGGAGGCCGTGCGGCGTGGAAAAGTGCGGTCTTCCGAGGGTATGAAGCCCCTTCCCTGGCGCCAGGCATGCGCCGTTATGTGGATCTCGTGGTCTTCTATCTCGACGACGTTGAAGCTCGATGCGCGTCCAGGACGGATACGGTTCGAGATGGTCCCCGCGGTCGAGATGATCAGACCGTGTGCGCCCCTCTCGATAGTGTGGATGGCGTCCTGGTGGTCGTGCCCGCAGAGGATCAACTCAGTACCGAGGTCGGCGAAAGCGTGGAGGGCCTGCTCCGTATTGGCGAGGCCGTGGCGGCCTGATAGTGTACCCCTTATGGGATTGTGGTGCATCATCACGATGCGGGCTGAGTCGGGGGCGGCGTGCTCGAAGATCTCCCTAACACGCATCACGTCAGCGTGTTTGACTTGGCCTATAACGCCGAGGTCACGCAAGCGGCGGGTGATCGAACCCCGCGTGATGCCGTGGGCCGTGTTTACACCCGCGATGACCGCCCCGGGTACCTCCAGAGAAGGACTCAGGTCTTCCGAGATGTGCCTTGTGTACCTGGAGTACTTGAACTTGTGGGCCTGCTCCCTGAAGAGACCGGCGAGGCCGAGGTTGCGGGCTACGGCCCCGAGCCAGCGGATGTCGTGGTTGCCGGGGATAACGGTGTAAGGTGCTATCTCCCCGAGGGAATCCAGGTAGGCGCGGGCGTTCGAAAACTCCCTGTTCGTGCAGCGTTGCGTCAAGTCGCCGGAGACGGCCACAGCGTTTGGCCGGATCTCCGCAATATACTCTTTCAGGGCGTCGAGGCGTTCGGCGACCGCAGGACGCCCGAAGTGCAGATCCGAAATATGCGCAAGGATGGTCACGAACAGCGATTCTACCCGAACGTACCCAGGCTCCAAACCCAGCCCTGTCTACCCTCCGAAGATAGCTGAGTAGGGGAAATGGTCGGGGTAGGATCTCTGCCTATCGGATGCTCTGCAGGAAATCCGCGAGGGTAGCGTTGAACTTCTCGGGGGCTTCGAGGTTCGACAGGTGACCGGTCCGGGGAATGATCACGTGGCGGGCGCCTGGTATCTTCGCGGCCATGGCGCCCACGACCTCGGGGGAGGCGATGCCATCCTCCTCCCCGCCAATGACGAGGGTTGGGACGCCAATCTCCCCGAGGAGCGGGGTAGAGTCCGGGCGCTCCCGCATGGCGCCGAGGGCGGCGACGACGCCGTCGGGTGAGTTCTCGAAGATCATGGCCCGCACGTTCTCCACAAGCTCCTCGTCATTCTGCAGGGTGTAGGGAGTGAGGAGGCGTTCCATCTGTAGCTCCACGAGGACCCCAACTCCCTCCTCGGCAACGCTGAGGGCCGTCTCGTTGCGGGTCTCCCTCATCTCCTCGGAGTCGGGTTCGGCGCGGGTGTTGGCGAGGACGAGGGCGGTCACCCTCTCGGGGAAGAGCCTCATGCACTCGAAGGCGACGTAGCCGCCCATGGAGACGCCGCCGAGGATCACGCGTTCCAGATGCAGCCTGTCAAGGAGGCTGCGTACTCCTTCCGCATAGTAGTGGACATCGGGCTGGGCCGGAGTACGGGGAGAACGCCCGAATCCAGGGTAATCCGACGCTACGACGCGGTGGCTCCCCGAGAATGCCCTCATCTGGGACTCGAACATCCTGCCGTTGAGCGGGAAGGCGTGGAGCAGGACGAGGGGATCACCCTCCCCGAGGTCCCTGTACGACATCGCTACGCCGGAAGCCCTGTGATCCACTACGCTCTCCTTTGGTTAGCTGGTCAGCACGCCGCCGGCTTCACCGGGCGGCTTGTCAGCAAGTCAGCTTCGACCTCGCACTAACGCTCTCCTGCGAGACCATCGCTGCCTCCGATGGTAGCGTTTTGGGCTGCTGATTTCCGTCTCCATCCTTTCCCTGATGTCCGTTAACTGACACCTACAGCGCCGTGCCCAGGGTTCGAGCCCTGCGCACGACGACGAGCCATCAGCCGGCCAGCAAACAAGTAGCTGACCGCTGTACGCTACCATATCTTCTGACGGGTCCTGAGCGAAGGGTAATGAGCATGTGGAAGAACCTGGCGATCGTGTTGGAAGGGGAGATCGTGCGTCTGGAGCCGCTGGAGCGCCGCCACGAGCAGGGACTCTTCGAGGCCGCCCAGGATGAGAGGATCTGGCGCTGGATGCCCTACGACGCCAGTGGGTCAAGCGAGGATTTTCACTCCTGGCTCGAGGACGCCCTGGCCGCTTCCGAGGCTGGGACAGAGGCCGCTTTTGCCACCGTGGACGCCGGCACGGGGAAGCCTGTGGGCAGCACCCGTTATCTCGCCCTTCGTCCCGAGCACCGGGGGCTGGAGATCGGGTGGACCTGGCTCGCACCAGCACACTGGCAGACAGGGGCCAACGTCGAGGCCAAGCTCCTGATGCTGGAACATACCTTCGAGCGCCTCGGCTGCCTGCGCGTCGAGTTCAAGACCGACTCTCGCAACGAACGTTCACGCGCAGCACTCGCGGCTCTACCGGCAAAGTTCGAGGGCATCTTCCGCAAGCACATGCTCGTGCGTGGCGGTGAACGCCGCGACTCCGCCTACTACAGCATCATCGACGACGAGTGGCCCGAGGTCAGGGAAAATCTCGGGCGACGTATCGATGCCATCCGAAAAGAGGAGGCCAGATGAGCGAAGGTGATTCCTTGGCAGGGCGACGCAGGGCGACGGTGGCCGAGGCGATGGGGCGGTTGCCTGGTCCCGGGGGAGAGCGGTTCGCAGAGGTGCTCGAGCACGGGAGCATGGAGGTCGAGATCTACGCGCCTCGCAGCACCGACCAGCAGACACCGCATACGCGCGACGAAGTGTACATGGTCGTCAGTGGAAGCGGGATGTTCGTCAACGGGCCGGAGCGCCATCCCTTCGGCCCCGGCGACGTCTTGTTCGTGCCTGCCAGCGTCGAGCACCGCTTCGAAGACTTCACGGACGACCTTGCTGTGTGGGTCGTCTTCTACGGTCCCGAGGGTGGAGAAGCCAGTTGACGCATCTCGCGCTCGGGACCAACCCTGAGAGCTTCAGGGCCGACGTCTCGGGGCGTTTGTAGGTAGACTGGGGGCCTGTGCGTCTGATCTACACCCTTCTGCTCGTCGCTGTCACGGCCGTGTGGGGCTGGACGTTCGTCGTGGTTCAGGATGCGATCTCCGTCTACGGCGTCATCCCGTTCCTGGCGGTCCGCTTCGTCCTGGCCGGGGCCGCGCTCGCCCCGATCTACGCGACGAATCTCACGCGCCGATCGCTGATCGTCGGTGGCGGCATCGGCGTGGTGCTCGCTGCCGGTTACCTCTTCCAGACGACAGGGTTGCTCTTCACGACGCCAACAAACTCGGGCCTCATCACAGGTCTCTTCGTCGTCTTCGCGCCGCTCGCCGACCGTCTCCTGTTCGGGGCTAACGTCTCGCGGCAGGTCGTACTGGCCGTCGCCTTGAGCCTGGTCGGGATGGTCTTGCTCGCCGGTGGCGGGCCCGAGGGCGCGAACTGGGGGGACTTCCTGACGCTCCTGTGTGCGGCGGCGCTCGGTTTGCACATCGCGCTCCTCTCCCGCTATGCCGCTTCCCATGACGCAGGCGCACTTACACTGGCCCAGATCCTCTCGATAGCGCTACTCTTCGTCATCGTGTGGCCGTTCTTCGATCCCGTCACCTTGCCGCCGCCCGGGGTGTGGGTCGCGCTGCTGGTGACCGGACTCCTGGCATCGGCCGGCGCTTTCCTGGTGCAGACAACGGTGCAGCAGCACATCCCGGCGGCGCGGACTGCGATCATCCTGACCATGGAGCCTGTCTTCGCCGCGCTCTTCGGCTACTGGCTCGCAGGGGATAGGCTAGTGGCGGTCCAAATCCTCGGCGCGCTCTTGATCCTCTCCGCCCTCGTAATCGGGGAGGTACTGCCCGTGTTGCGGCGGGGCAAGTGAATACTGAAAACTGACGTCTGACGCATGACACCTCCTCGTGGCGAAGGCGGTAAACTGGATTATCCGTGTGCGGTAACCTCTTCACCAAGACCTTCGTTCGCTGAGGTTGTAGGTCTAGAAGACGTTACTTTTATGCACCCAAGTGCGTGGAATAGGTATTCTTCGAAGTTCGCGGTAGCAATCTC
>DATDKO010000245.1:0-3448 GCA_036519935.1 Rubrobacter sp.
AGCAGATCCTCGGCGGGCCTGCCGGCGAACTCGACGAAGTGGCGGTTGGCGAAGGTCCCGCCCGGCCCCTCCGGGTCGTTCTGCCAGATGAGGGCCGGCACGGTGTCGGCGAACGTGCGGAAGCGTTCCTCGCTCGCACGCAAAGCCTCCTCCGCCCGCTTGCTCTCCGTGACGTCGCGCACGGTGGCGAGCAGCCCCTCCACCTCGGGTGCCTCGAAGAGGCTCCGGAACGTCACCTCCACCCAGCGCCACGTCCCGTCCTTGTGCCTGATGCGGTGCTCGATCTGTAGGCTCAGGCCCGGGTTACGCAGCAGCTCCCCGAACGCCTCCTCGGAGCGCGGGCGGTCTTCGGGGTGTATTTGCTCGAAGGGGTCGAGCGTCTCGAACTCCTCAGGCGCGTAGCCGGAGACGAGCTCGGTGGCGGGGTTGGCGTAGACGATCTTGCCCCCCCGGTCGCTGATGGTGACCATCTCTGGGACGTGGTCCAGGAGGGCATGCCCCGGAGATCGTCCTGTCCTTCCCTTCATGCCTAACCACCCTCCGGCTGGCGGGCGCAGCCTCCGCCTCGCCCGTCGGAAGCCTTCCTCGTCTGCCCGCCTGAAATCGGGTGTTTGCCTTCCCGTATTATAGCGTCCCGAGACCGCGAGCCCCACCCCACCCCCACCTCCTTGGTTCTTCTCGGACCCCATTTTGCACCTTTGGGGCCATGACGCGCGCCCCACGGTGTGCGACAAATAGCGGCGTGGAGCGGACCGGCGAGTCGAACGAGGCGGAAGGGGAAGAACTCATGCGGGAGGAACCCGTTAGGGTGGTGCTGGCCGACGACCACGCCGGGTTCCGCCGCGGGCTCGAGGAGATGCTTGCAACAGATGAGCACATCGAGGTCGTCGGGGAGGCCGAAAACGGCGCGCAGGCCGTCGCGCTCGTCGCGGAGACGCGGCCGGACGTGGTCCTCTTGGACCTGGCGATGCCGGGCATGGGAGGCAAGGAGGCGCTAGGGCTGATCCTGCAGGAGGTCTCGCCTCCGCCGGGGGTGGTGATCCTGACCATGCACGACCAGCCCCGCCAGAGGCGCGAGCTCCTGGGGATGGGGGCGAACGCCTTCCTGGCCAAGAGTGCCTCCCTCGCGGAGCTCATCGCCGCGGTCAAGCGATTCCGTCCGAAATGCCCACCGCGAGAGCACTCTGGCGAGGTGCCGCCGGCTACTTAGGGGCACTTGGAGTTGTTTCTTCTTGGCCGAACTTCTGAGGAGCTGTGTGGGATTTTCTTCCTTCCTCGCAGAATGCCCTGGAGGGACGCAAGTATTTCCGGTTGATCGCCGAGACCATCGGGGCTACGTACTTTGATGCGCTGGTCCACGTGGCGACGAGGCAGGTGTTGTGGGAAGCATGGGAGGTCATGTCCGAGTACAGCTATCCCTACCTGACCCATCGCTCGCCCTCCGGAGGAGAGACGTTGGATGAGAAGTTGGCGCCGGAGTTGCTTATGCCCTCTGTACGGCCACGCAACCCCTTGGGAGCGATGTACACGCAGTTCTACTGGCTTCTTGCTTCGGGTGGGGATCTATCGCGCTGCAAGCACTGCGGCCGCAAAGACTTCCTGGGCGTGCAGGCGTGCATGCGACAAACCGAGCCGTAAAGTGCGCCACCTATTGGCTGATCGAGATTGGCGGGGACGAGACGTGTTGGCGGACGCGCGGACGCCCTCCGGACAGCGGCGTTCGCCTTGTGGCATGCTTCCGCTAGATGTCTTGCGCGAAGACAGAGACGCCGTCTCTCCCATTGCCCTTGTCGAGGGTGCCGGTGACATCGGTGCCTATGAAGTTGCCCTCGATGCGGGTTCCGACGGTCCCGGCGGTGGAGCCACCGAACACGTCGATACCATCGCCCGAAAAGCGGTTTATGACGAGGCCTTTGATCAGGCTGTTCGACGCGCCGTCGATCGTAAGCCCGTCCCCGCCCGAGCTCGCGTTGGATCCGTCTAGAACGATCTTGAGGGCCGCGTCATTGCCTACGGCCTTGGTGTTGGGTGAGGACCCGGGCTGGGTGTAGCCGTCGATCGTTACCTGCTCCGTTATGGGCGGCAGCGGCCCGAAGCCCTTGGAGCCCACGGCTATCGTCTTCACCCCGGTACCGAGGATGGCGAAGTTTATGGTGTCAGCCCCTGGGGTGGCGTTGGCCTGTTGGATGGCGGCCCTCAAGGTGCACTGGTCTCCGCCGGTGAAGACGTCGATGTCGCAGGTGTTGGAGGCGGGGAAAGCGTCCGGGGCGTCGGCTGTTGAGTTCACGGTGAAGATGGTCGCGGCGTGGGCGGGCGCGGCGGTCATCATGCTCGCGGCCATCATCGCCGCCAACAGCAGACCCGCCGCCAGCGCCTTGGTCTTCCTCCACACCGATGCTTCCCTGTTGGTCAGGATGGTCATCTTCCCCTGCTCCTTCCTGCCACTCCTGTTTGGGCGGCTCGCTTTGTACGTCTTAAGGGACTCTAAGAGTGGGAGGAGGGCGCTACATCGTCAGGAGTACCTATTAGGGGTACCTATTTCTGCAAGCCACCTGGAGGAGGCGACTAGGTAGGGTGCCTAACGCACATAGTACGACCGCCTTCGAGGCGCGGAAGTAGGGAGCAGAGATCGCACACGAAGAAGCGCAAATCGGAGCGGGATCAGAGCAGATCGTGCTCCGGGACGAAGCGGGTCGCCTCCGCGCGGGTGGAAGAGCCTAACTTGTGGTAGATGGAGCCCAGGTGAGCGTTTACGGTACGGTGGCTTATATAGAGCTCTGTGGCTATCTGGGCATTGGTCATGCCCTTCGCAACGAGCTTGAGCACCTCGACCTCCCTGGCGCTCAGTCCGGCGGGGTAAGCTGGCGGGGAATTCGGCTCCTCTGGCCTCGGTTCAAGCGCATATTCCACGGCCTGCTCGGGGGTCATCGCTCTTCCCTCTGCCCATGCCGCCTCCCACGCCAGCTTGTCCGTCCCGGCACGCGCGGCGGCCAACAGACCTCCATAATCGTAGTGAGCGCGGATAGCAGGCAACACGGTAACGGCGAAAACCTCTCCCAGGGCCTCCGCTGCTCCCCACAGTCGCGCCACGCGCGCCGGCTCTCCCCGCGAGCCGGCCACCCCTGCCGCTCCCAGGAGGCAATGGAAGATAGCCACCTTGTCCCCCAACTGCTGCAACGCGTGCATCGCCTCCTCGAGCAGCGCCGCCGCACACTCGGGATCGCCCATATCTAGTGCGGCTATCCCCATGGTGTAGCAGCACACGCCGACGCCGTATTTATCCCCCAACTTCCGAAACAGGACCATACCCTCCTCGAGCAGCGCCACCATCCGCTCGTAACGGTCCCGATCCAGCGCGGCCAGCCCCAAGTAGAGGAGCAAATACGCGCGCGGTTCCCGGTCTGGCAGTTCCCATCGCAGCCTCTCGTCCTCTTCGAGCAGCGCCTCC
>DATDKO010000246.1:0-23090 GCA_036519935.1 Rubrobacter sp.
CCCCGAGGGCTTCACGCCGAACTCCAAGCTCGAGCGCCTCTTCCAGAAGAACCGCGGAGATCTCGACTCCATAGACTGGGCGCACGCAGAAGCCCTGGCCTTCGCCTCGCTACTCGAGGATGGCACCCCTGTCCGCCTCACGGGGCAGGACACGGAGCGCGGGACCTTCTCCCAGCGCCACGCCGTGCTCTACAACGCCGAGGCCGATGAGCGCTACGTCCCGCTCCAGAACCTGCCCCAATCAGGCGCTTCGTTCTCGATCTACAACAGCCCGCTCTCCGAGATCGCCGTGCTCGGCTTCGAGTACGGTTACTCGGTCAACTCGGAGGACGCGCTCGTCCTCTGGGAGGCGCAGTACGGGGACTTCGCCAACGTCGGGCAGCCCATGATCGACCAGTTCATCGTGAGCGGCCAGGCGAAGTGGGGCCAGACCTCGGGGCTTGTACTGCTCCTGCCGCACGGCTACGAGGGTCAGGGCCCCGAACACTCCAGCGCGCGCCTGGAACGATACCTCCAGCTCGCCGCCCACGAGAACGTGCGCATAGCAAACCTCACCACGGCGGCCCAGTATTTCCACCTGCTTCGCGCCCAGGCCGCGCTCAAGGACAACAAGCGTCCCCTGGTCATCATGACGCCCAAGAGCCTCCTCAGGCACCCCATGGCCGCCTCCACGCTGGAGGACCTCTCGGAAGGCTCCTTCCAGCCTGTACTCGACGACGAAGGGGCTCGAGAGAGGGCCGAATCCGTCGAGCGGCTCATTCTGTGCTCCGGCAAGATCTACACGGAGCTGGCGGGCAGCGAGTACAGGGATGAGGCGGTGGACACAGCCATAGCCCGCATAGAGCTCCTCTATCCCTTCCCCGAGGATAAGGTTAGGGATGTAATCGACGGTTACCCGAACCTGCGCGAGATCTTGTGGGTCCAGGAGGAGCCGAAGAACATGGGCGCCTGGACGTTCATCGGGCCGCTGCTGCGTGAGATCTCACGCGGCGAGCATCCCGTACTCTACGTCGGAAAACCCCCGCGCCCAAGCCCCGCCCAGGGCTCGGCCAAGTTCCACAAGCAGGAACATGCCGCCATCGTGAGGTCGGCCTTCGAGAACGTCGGGCAGGACTTCGATGAAGTACAGGCCGTGGAGGAGACGCAGGTCCGCGCCTCAGCCCCGAGTGAGTGAGAGTCAGAGAGGAAGAGTGAGCAGTGGCTGCTGAGATACACGTTCCCGAGCTTGGGGAGTCGGTCGCCGACGCGACGGTCGGGCGCTGGCTCAAGCAAGAGGGTGAAGCCGTAAAGTCCGGCGAGGCGCTCGTCGAGCTCGAAACGGATAAGATCAACTTCGAGGTCGAGGCCGAACAGGACGGCGTTCTGGAATCCATCTCCAAGGACGAGGGCGAGACCGTGAACGTAGGCGAGGTCATAGGCACCATCGGCGAAGGCGACGGAGCCGCCCCCGAGCAGCCCGCAGAAGAAGAGCAGCCACAGGCCGAGGAGGAACAAGAAGAGCAGCCGCAGGCCGAGGAGCCTGAGGCCGAGGATTCCGGCGACGAAACATCCAACGGTCACCGCGAGCTCGAGGACGGCGCCGGCCGCGCATCGCCTTCCGTTAGAAAGCTGGCCCAGGAGTACGAGGTCGACCTTGCCGAGGTCACTGGTAGCGGTTCCGGCGGGCGCATCACCCGCGACGACGTGGAGCGTTTGATCCGGGAGCAGTCCAGCCCCACGGCTCCCGAGAAAACAGCAGAACCTGAGCGGGACGGCAAAGCTCAGCCAGCGCCGGCAGCCTCGGAGGATGGCAGGGCGGCGCTGGAGGAGCGGGTACGCGTCTCCCGCAGGCGCCAGACCATCGCCCAGAGATTGGTCGAATCGCAGCAGACGGCGGCGATGCTCACGACCTTCAACGAGGTCGACATGAGCGCGGTCATGGAGCTAAGGAAGCGCCGCAAGGAGTCCTTCCAAGAGCGGACGGGCGCGCGACTCGGCTTCATGAGCTTCTTCACCAAGGCTGCCATCGGGGCGCTCAAGGCTTTCCCGAAGGTCAACGCCGAGCTGCAGGGGAGCGAGCTCCTCCTCAAGAAGTACTACGACATAGGCGTGGCCGTCTCCACGGACGAGGGGCTCGTCGTCCCCGTCATCCGCGACGCCGACCACAAGAATTTCGCGGAGATCGAACAGGGCATAGCCGACCTCGCAACAAAGGCCAGGGAGGGCAAGCTGACCCTCGAAGATCTGCGCGGTGGTACGTTCACCATAACCAACGGTGGCATCTTCGGCTCGCTCGTCTCTACGCCCATCCTTACCATGCCCCAGGTCGCTATACTGGGGATGCACAAGATCCAGGATCGCCCCGTCGTCGTAGAAGGCGAGGTCGTGGTCCGTCCCATGATGTACCTCGCGCTCTCCTACGACCACCGCGTCATAGACGGCGCCGAGGCGGTTAGCTTCCTGGTCCGCATCAAAGAACTCGTCGAAGACCCCGAGTCGCTGCTGCTGGAAGGCTAGAAGCATGAGAGCATCCGTCATTCCCGCGGGGCCTGTCCCCGCGAAAGCGGGGAGCAGAAATCCACGCCGGACGCTCCCCGCTTCCAACCCCAAAAGATCAACCGGAATACGTATGAAAGAGTGCAACACATGTTCTGCGGATGTACGCAATCTTTCAGTGTAAGTGGCTATATTAGGCCGCTGTAGGGCCGCTACCTCGGGAGGACGAACATGGATCTACGGTCGGTGCAGAGGCCGCTAAAGAAAAGGTACCGCGATGAGCCTGGATCTTCCCGGATAACGCTCGAAGCCAGAGCGAGCCAGCAGGACACCCCGATCTCCTGCTCTGTGGACGTAGGCCGCGCCGTCTACGAGGCCGAAGCCCACGCGGGCACGGGCGGTACAGGAGAGGTCGCTTGTTCCGGAGATCTTCTGCTGGGCGCGTTGGCAGCCTGTGCCCAGGTAACCTGTCAGATGGTCGCAGAGGCCATGGGGATAGAGGCGGAAAGCATCGAGGTCACCGTGGCAGGGGAGATGGACCTCGCCGGGACGCTCGGCGTCTCCGATGACGTCCCCGTTGGCTTCGAGACTATCCGCACCACCTTCGACATCGTCGCGCCTGAGGCTACCGAAGAACAGTTGGAGGACCTGCGCCAGAAAACAGAACAGTACTGCGTCGTCTTCCAGACGCTGGCCGAGACACCGGATCTCCAGACGGATTGGGCGTAGAAGATCGAACCGGCTTGGACGGCAAGGATGGGCTCGTAAAACGGTTGCTCGCGGGCGACCGGCGGGCGCTGGCGCGAGTGATCTCGAAGATAGAGCGCGAAGACGAAGAGACGGCCGGGATAATTGCAGAGATCTACCCGGAGACCGGCGATGCTCTGACCGTAGGCTTCACGGGGCCTCCCGGCGTCGGAAAGAGCAGCATCATCGCCAAGCTCATAGAACTTTACAGGAAGGAAGACAGGCGGGTCGGGGTGGTCTCTGTCGACCCTTCGAGCCCTTTCTCGAAGGGTGCTATCCTCGGTGACCGCATAAGGCTCACGGACCACTTCCTCGACGCCGGAGTGTTCATCCGCTCGATGGGTAGCCGCGGACACCTTGGTGGGCTCGCCGCCGGCTCGCGACTCGCCGCCATCGCGATGGAGGCCGGCGGCTACGACGTGATCTTCTACGAGACCGTAGGGGTTGGACAGGGAGAGGTCGAGGTAGCCTCTGCGGCCGACACCGTGGTCCTTTGCCTGCAGCCGGGTACGGGTGACTCGGTGCAGGCGCTCAAGGCCGGGGTCATGGAGATCGCGGACGTCTTCTGCATCAACAAAGCGGATAACCCTCAGGCAAGAAACGCCGCCTCAGAGGTGCGTTCTATACTGGAGATCGGACACGAACTCGACCCCGACCCGTGGTTCCCGCCTATCGTGATGACCCGAGGCGATACAGGCGAGGGCGTCCAGGAACTGAAAGACACCATAGCGAAGCACCGTCGGTTCCTCGAACAGGAGGGCAGGCTTGGCAAGAGGCGGCGGGCCGCCCTTAGAGACTTCGTCGTCTCGTGGGCCACGAACCGCCTGGAGAAAGAGATGCACGAGCGCCTGGCCCGCGAGGATACGGAGCTCGTCGAGAAGGTCTACAACAGGGAACTCGACCCTATCTCGGCCTCGGAGCGCATCTTCGAGGAAGGGTAGATCTGTCCTTCCAACGCGAGGATGAATGTCAGGGCGCCGAACAGGAGCCCAACGATGAAAGCCACGCCAGGCCTTGTCCCCGCTCTTTGGGGTTGGCAGACCACCGACAATGCTGCTTATCCCGGCGATGCGGCCTTTCAGCAGCATCATCAGCGTGACCGCGAGCCCGATCAAAAGTCCACCGATGAGCCCGCTTACCGGCGTAAAGCTCCCCACCCTCGTCTCCGTTCGTCCTTGTCCTGAGGACCAATAGAATGCTCGAGGAAAGCATGATCCTTGCGGTATGGATTACACGTTTGCCGGAAGAAGTCGCTCGACGACTACGACGTCGCGCCATACTCCGTCGAGCCTGGCGTGTTTCTCGTGGACTCCCACCTCGCGGAAGCCTAAAGAGAGTAGTAGCTTCCGGCTCGGCTGGTTCTCCACGAAGACACGCGCGACGAGTTTCCAGAAGCCGGCCTCCTCCGCCGCTTGAATAAGAGCCTTCATCGCCAGGGTGCCTGCTCCACGGCTCCTGGCTTCGCTGGCGGTGTATACGGAGAATTCGGCCACGCCCGAGTAGCACCAGCGGGGGCTGTAGGCCGTAGTGTTGGCGAAGGAGATCACCTCCCCTTCTTCCTCCACCACCACGACGGGGTGAGTCCCATCGAACCAGGCCTGTATCTCCCGTGCCGCTCGCGGGCTGGTCTCGAACGTCGCGATGCGCTCCTCGATGCCCTCGTTGTAGATGCGGACTATGGCTTTCGTGTCTTCCGAACTGGCTGCTCTGGCCCGCACGACCGTATCCTCACCTCGATTCTTCCAGATAACCCCAACGCGCCTTCCCGCCGCAGTCCTCGCTCTTTGGCGCCACGCCCGCTTATCCCCTACTGCGCGAGGTCCACCACCACGGGCAGCGCTCTGCGGCGCCAGCTCTCCAGGCGACCCGGACTGCTCTCGTACTTCTCGACCAGCAATCGCCGTGTCAGCTCGTCCTCTTCCGCATCTTTGGCCTCGCGGGCGCGACCGCTATAATGCTCCCCCGCTATGCGGACTTCCACATCAGGATAGCGGCGGAGGTTCTTCACCCAGTCCGAGCGTTCGCCTCCTCCCGAGAGCATGTAGAGGGCGCGTCTCTCCGGCATGAGGGCGAACCAGATCTCGATCTCGTGCGGCCTTCCCGTCAGCCTCCCTGTCGTCGTCAGGTAGCAGAAGTCCTCTTCTGCGAGGTCACGAAGATCACTCACAGGCATCAGGTCTGTATGAAAGGCAGCGCCTCGAGAAACCTATCCCTGACACCTGTAGCCTTCATTCCTGTCGCAATTCGACGCGTCGGATCTTGCCGCTCGTCGTCTTGGGGAGCTCGTCTATGAACTCTATGCTGCGCGGGTACTTGTACGGGGCTGTGTTCTCCTTGCAGTAGGCCTGGATCTCCTGCGCCAGATCCTCCGACGGTGCGTAGTTTTCGCCGACGACTATGAACGCT
The DNA here is from genome assembly GCA_036519935.1 of Rubrobacter sp. GTDB lineage: Bacteria > Actinomycetota > Rubrobacteria > Rubrobacterales > Rubrobacteraceae > Rubrobacter_D. Next base: position 5,629 of record DATDKO010000246.1, read on the forward strand.
TTGACGACGCTTCCCCTGTCCTCGTCGGGCAGAGGTACGACGGCGCTCTCGACGACCGCGGGATGCTCAATGAGAATGCTCTCGACCTCGAAGGGCCCGATGCGGTAACCGGCAGAAAGGATCACGTCGTCGGAACGGCCTACGAACCAGAGGTAGCCGTCGGCGTCCCTGTAAGCCCTGTCGCCTGTCAGATAGTAGCCGTCACGAAAAACAGTCTCGGTCGCGTCGGGCTGCTCCCAATACTCTTCGAACAGCGCGGGAATGCGCCCGAAGAGGGCTATGTCGCCAGGCTCGTCAGGCTGGCACTCGTTACCTTCGGGATCGATGATCTTCACGTCGCAGCCAGGAGACGGTTTGCCCATCGAGCCAGGTCGTAAGTCGAGGCCTGGGTAGTTGCCGACGAGCAGGGTGTTCTCGGTCTGCCCGTACCCGTCGTAGATCGTCAGACCGTGAAGCTCTTTCCACCGCTCGATGACAGGCGGGTTCAGCGGCTCTCCCGCAGAGACGGCGTGGCGGATGGAGGCGAGGTTTGCGCGTTCCAGTTCGGGGGTCTTCGCGAGGAGGCGGTACTCGGTCGGGGCCTGGCAGAGGACCGAAATGTCGTAGAGCTCCATCAGCTCCAGGCGTTCGGCAGGGTCGAAACCGCCCTCGTGGAAGAAGATCTCCGTCCCCTGGCTCCACGGCCCCAGAAATACGTTCCAGATGCTCTTGGCCCAGCCCGTACCCGAGGTGCACCACAGCCTGTCGCCCTCCCTGAGGTCGAGCCAGTACCTGGCTTCCATCCATTTGGCATGCGTGTAGCCGTGGGTGTGTAGAGCCCCTTTGGGATGCTTTGTCGTCCCCGAGGTGTAGAGGATGAACGCGCCTTCGTCTGCCGTCGTGTCCTCAGCCGTAAAGTCCTCAGAGGCCCCATCCACAAGCGTCTCATAGGATTCCCAGCCTTGGCGCACTTCGCCCAGAGAGATGAAGTGTTCTAGATCCGGGACGTCTTCGCCCATCTTCTCGACCTCTTCGACACCTTCCGGGCCCGAGATCATGGCCACAGAGCCTGAGTGCTCGGCCCTGAACTTCAGGTCGCCGGCCCTGAGCTGAGGGGCGCACGGGATGGCAATAGCCCCTAGCTTCAAGAGACCCGTTAGGATCGCGTGCCATTCAGGCACCTTGCCGAGTAGGACCATAACCCTGTCGCCACGCTCTATGCCCAATGCTCTCGCCGCGTTGGCGAACCTGTTCGAGAGGACAGAAAACTGGGCGAAGTCGAGGCGGCGTTCCTCGCCGTCAGTCCCGAGCCAGACCATGGCCGCTCGGTCCTGCGCGGCCCACCGGTCGACCACGTCACGCCCGAAGTTGAACCTCTCCGGGGTCTCCCAGTCGAAGTCTGCGTAGGTCCTCTCGTAATCCCCTATATTCGCCAAGATCCCTCACCTTTCCCCAAAGGTACTTTTCCAGACCCGCATTGTACTAAAGCGATTCGCAGCGGTATTGACGAACTGCGAATCGTCCATTCGGCAATGAGCGAAAACAACAAGCTGACTGGCTGAAATGCTCCTATCCGTCTGCGACCGTCGACTCCGCGGCGGTGCTGCCGAAGACGAGGGCAGAGGCCAGGCCGCTCGTGTACCCGCCGGCGGAGACCCCGCCGACCTCGACCCCCACGGCGTAGAGGCCTGGGATTGGCCGTCCGTCCGTCGCGCGCAGCACCCTGCAGCCCGCGTCCACGGCGAGCCCGCCCACCGTGTGGGTTATGGATGGCGCGACCTTTACGGCCACAAAGGGAGGAACGCGCAAGGGCCGGGCCTGCCCACTCCTCGGGGGAGTGAGTTCTCCACCCACGGCGACGGCAGCATTGTATTCCTCCAGGGTGCGGAGGAAGGTTTCACGGGGCACGCTACGCTCAGCGAGCCCGTCCGCAAGCTCCGTGAGACTCGCAGCCTCGATGATGGTTCCTCCCGTGCTCCTTGCCGTCTCGACCATCTCATTCGCAGTCCGCTCGCGCACGCGGCTTTCGAGCCCTCTGGCGTCGAGCACATACCAGGCGTAGAGTCCTGGCTGGTGTGCCGTGGCCCGTGTCAGGGCCGTCTCCGACCAGTCCGCGCCCTCGTCGGCGTAGCGTTCGCCGCTGGCGTTGACAGCCACTGCGTAGCGACCGTAGAGCTGGGAGACTTCCACGAACCGTTCAGGGGGAAAATCGGCCGGGGGAGCTGGCATGTTGCGGCCATAGAACTCGTCGAGACCGGCGCTCGCGAGCGCGCCCTTCTGCAGCGCCGCCCGAAAACCGTCGCCCGTACTCCGCGGGTGCGCCCGCACCCGCATCCTTCCAGGTCCCCCGATTATGTGGCGCCCGACCATCTCGGGGTCGCCGGCGAATCCCCCAGAGGCAAGGATCACGGCGTCCGCAGCGTGCGTCTCTCCGGAGGACGAAATCCGAACCCCTGTTACGCGACCCTCACTATCCTCCAGTAGCGCCTCGAACGCAGTGTCTGTGAGAATCTCTCCACCTGTGGCCTCCAAACGGTCCACCAGCGCCGAGACCGTTCGTTCAGGGTCGAAGCGGGCGCCGAACGTGAGGGGGTTCCCCGTCTCTCGCGCGATAAGATCGCCTCCTGCGCCCTCCAGCCAGGCCAGGCAGGCCCCGAGTCGTTCGAAGATGAGCCTCTGGAGAATAGCGTCCCCGCCTGGCGCCTCCCTGCTGAAGGTCGGCAGATCCACATACGACCAGATATAGCCGCTGGAGTACACGAAGGATCCGCCGGGGCCGGCGCCCTTCTCCAGCAGGGTTGCCTGCGCGCCAAGTTCCGTGGCCCTCAGGGCGGCGGTCAGGCCGGCGAGCCCGCCGCCGGCGATGACGACGCGCACCGGCTCTCCTCTAGGTCAGGGAGAACGTAGGCTTGTGCTCCACGTATTCGACGCTCACGCCCTCGGGTCCTCGGACGAAGACAGCAAGGGTATTCGGACCGTCGACGAAGTTCTGGACCTCCAGCCCCCGCTCCTCGGCCTCCTTGCGGTGGTCCTCCGCCGAATCTACAAGGCAACCGACGTGGAAGAGCATGCCTCCACCGTTCGCATCGGGCGCAGTGCCGGTCACGCGTATCAGGTAATCGCCCGCCTTCACGGTGGTGGCGTCGCCTCCAGGAGCGAAGCCCATCTCGACGAAGGTGCGCGCGGACTCCTCGGGAGATCCAGATCGCAGGACGAAGCCATCGAGGTCGTAGTCCGCGAACTCCCCTTCGCCAGGAACCAGGGCGAGCGGGAGCCCTTCTGGGCCAGTGAAGTAATATCCTCCGTCGCGGAGTTCAGCGTCGGCCTGGAGTCTCGCTGCGGCGGCCTCCGGGTCGGCCACGCGTATGGTTATGCGTTCGATCTCCCCCGGAGAGGGGGTTGTACCCTGCGGGGTGTCGAACAGGGTGAGCTTGCCGAGCCTGCCACCAGCCCCCACCAGGGTATAACGCTCCGTGTGGTCCACGACGTGGAACCCGAGGTGCGTGGTCAGGAACCAGGCGGCAGTGTCCCTATCGCCCATGTAGAGTGCTATGTGATCCAAGCTCTTTACCTTCATGGATTCTCCTCTTTATGCTGTTCTCCGAAAAGATAGCATGTGATACGTAATCTAGTAGATCGCTTCTGGTTGAATGTACGCAGCGCCAGTCGCTGTGGATTGCCGCTTGCGCGGGAATGACAAGAGAGGAAGCGAGAATGTCGGTCATGCCGTGAGCAAGGGGGTAGTAGTTAGGCTCGCCCACGTTCTACACGAAAGAGTGATCATGCGGGTTCCGTATAGAGTCGCCTTGGTGTCGACTCTATATCCGGCCGCGCCTGATCTACGAAACGCGCGTTTCGTCACGGGAAGGCTTAGACTATGGTCGTTGGTCTTCCAGACAGAGGAGTCGCATTGGAACGTACGGTAATCCTCGGGGCGGCGCGCACACCCTTCGGCAGGTTCGGCGGCACATTGTCCCCTCTGAGCGCTCCGGAGCTCGGTGGGGCGGCGATCAGGGACGCCATAGACCGCTCCGGCATCGAAGACGGAGACTTGCAGCACTCCATCTTCGGTATCGTAGTGCAGGCCGGAGTAGGGCAGATCCCATCCCGCCAGGCCAACTTCCATGCGGGTCTCCCTTTCTCGCTGACAACGGAGACGCTCAACCAGGTGTGCGCCTCTGGTCTGAGGAGCGCGACGCTCGCTGAGACCATGATCCGGGCCGGCTACTACGACGTGGTCCTGGCCGGCGGCATGGAGAGCATGTCGAACGTCCCTTACCTGTTGCCGAAGGCCCGCTGGGGTGCGCGCCTGGGCGACATGCCAGCCCTCGACGCCATGATGCACGACGGCCTGCTCGACGCCTTCGAGCACGTGAACATGATCCACTTCGGCATACAAGGAGCGAGGAAGTTCGATATCTCCCGCGAAGAGCAGGACGAGTGGGCGCTCAGGAGCCACAAGCGCGCCGCCGCAGCGACCGACGAAGGGCGGCTTCCCGAAGAGATAGTCGGCGTCAAAGTCCCTGGCAAGAAGGGACAGGTAGACTACGTCGAAGCCGACGAGCCGATCCGGCGCGACACAACCCTGGAGAAGCTCGCTGCCCTGGAGCCCATAGACGAGGGCGGCACCGTGACCGCCGGCAACGCCCCTGGCGTGACAGACGGCGCAGGCGCCCTCGTGCTCGCGGGCGAGAGCTTCGCCGAGAAACGTGGCCTCGAACCGCTCGGCACCGTCGTGGCGCACGCCAAGGTAGCCGAGGAACCGCCCAACCTGTTGACCGTACCAGGCAACGCAGGCAAGCTCGCGCTCGAAAGAGCCGGATGGGGCTCGGATGACCTGGACCTCGTCGAGATAAACGAAGCTTTTGCCGGCGTCGCGATCCACTCCACACGCATACTCGACATCGACCCCGACATAGTCAACGTCAACGGCGGCGCCCTGGCGCTAGGCCACCCCGTAGGCGCCTCAGGCGCGCGCATCCTGACGACGCTCCTCTACGAACTGCGGCGCAGGGGAGGCGGAAAGGGTCTCGCGGCCATCTGCTCCGGCGGTGGCCAGGGCGACGCCGTGCTGGTGGAAGTATGAGCGGCGAAAAAAACAACGCGGACAATCCAGGTGTGATCGCACCTCCGCCCCTGATCTACGGCGTCATCGAGCGCGAGGAACGCTACCTGGAGCGAAAATTCGGCGACGAGTACATCGAGTACAAGGTAGGGACGCCGCGTTGGATCTGAACGAGAGGGGCAATGTGCATCCCCACGGCGACACCTTCCCTCAGATCGCACGTTCTGCCTGGGTCGCGCCTGGAGCCTGCGTTATCGGGGACGTCCACCTGGGTGCAGAATCGAGCGTCTGGTACGGGGCCGTGCTGCGCGGTGACACGGAGCCCATCCGTATCGGGGCCAGGACCAACGTGCAGGACGGCTGCATCCTCCACGCCGACCCCGGCTACCCTGCGGTCGTTGGCGAGGGATGCGTCCTCGGCCACAACGCGGTCGTGCACGGGTGCGAGATCGAGGACAATTGTCTCGTAGGAATGGGATGTACCATCCTCAACGGCGCGAAGATCGGTGAGGGCTCTATCGTCGCCGCCGGAGCCGTCGTTCCCGAGGGACGCGAGTTCCCTCCCCACAGCCTCATCGTCGGTCTTCCCGCCAAACGCGTCAGCGACGTGAGCGAGGAGCAGGCAGCGGACATAGCCCGCGGCGCCAGCGAGTACGTCGAGCGCGCCAAAGCCCACAGGGAATCGTTGGGAGGCGGGGCCTAGGTTCGGGCGGTGGCTTCCACCTCCTCTGGTGGGGCTTCCGGGGTGGTTATTAGGTTCCGGATCTCCCGCAGCGCTACCGAGAGGGTGGAGAGGTCGAAGGTGCCGCTCGAGTTTATGTCGGCGAGGACCTGCAGGGTGCGATCCACTGGTCCCCTATTGGCTTCGACCCATTCTTCTATGCGCTCGTCGGTGGATTTGTCTTTCGGAGTTTCGCTGAGTACCTCCGCGGTGAGGGCGGCCTGCTGGTTGTAGATATCGTCGCGCAGGGCCGAGCGCGCGAGGGTGCGCCAGCGGTTGTCGCGGGGGAGCGCCTCTATGTGGCGGCGCAGCCAGTGGAGCTTCAGCCTGTCACCAAGGATGAAGTAGACGGCCGCGGTCGTATCCAGAGACTCTCCTGTGGAGTTGGCCACGTCGGTAATATCCAGCGCGGAGAACAGCGGGCCGAGGTTCGCGGCCCGCTGTGCCAGATCCGGCGGCACGTTCGCCTCTATCAGGCGCTGGGCGGCGTTCGCCACCGCTTCGCGGTCGCCGTCGAGCAGGATCTCGGGGATGCGTTCGGACAGCTCCGCGGCCCCTTCGGAGAAGTGCGAGATCGTCGCCCTAATATCCAGCGGCGGGCGGCGGTAGCGCAGCAGCCAACGGGTCGCCCGTTCGACGAGCTTGCGGGCATCTAGCATTATCCTGGTCTGTACCTTCGACTCGACCGTGTTGTCCAGGGCTTCGACGCCGTCCCAAAGGGTGCGCATGTCGAAGATCTCACGCGCCGCCATGTACGCGCGCGCGATGTCCGGCGCCGCAGCCCCCGTCTCCTCGCCCAGCCTGAACATGAAGGAAGGGCCGTTGCGGTTAACCAGGCTGTTCGTGACGTGGGTGGCCGTGATCTGCCGGTGCAGCCTGTGCTCGTGGATCTGTTCCCTGAACCGCTCCCTCAAGGGTGTCGGGAAGTACCTCTCCATCTCGCGCGAGAGATAGGGGTCCTCGGGGGCGTCCGAGTTCAGGAGGTCCTGGTAAGTAGTGATCTTGCTGTAGGACAACAGTATGGCGAGCTCGGGGGCGCTGAGGCCCTTGTTCTCCGAGCGTCGCTCGCCGAGCTCCTCGTCGTCGGGCAAGAACTCAAGCCCGCGGTCGAGTCTGCCCTCGTGCTCCAGGGCGTGGATGTAGCGGGCGTGCACGTCGACCATGGGGTACGCGAGGGCGAGAGCCTGGTCTATCGCCTGCGTCTGCTGGTAGTTGTCGCGCAAAACGAGGTTCCCGACCTCGTCGGTCATGCTGGCGAGCAGCTCGTTGCGCTGCTTCTTTGTCATGTCACCGGCCTCGACGATGGCGTCGAGCAGGATCTTGATGTTCACCTCGTGGTCCGAGCAGTCCACCCCTGCTGAGTTGTCGATGGCGTCCATGTAGATCCTGCCGCCACGGAGCGCGTACTCTATGCGCCCCCTCTGCGTGAACCCGAGGTTCCCGCCCTCCCCGACCACGCGGCACCTGAGCTCATCACCGTTTACCCTGAGGGCGTCGTTCGCCCTGTCGCCGACTTCGGCATTGCTCTCCGAGCTGGCCTTGACGTAGGTGCCGATTCCGCCGTTCCAGAGCAGGTCCACCTCGGCTTTGAGCATGGCGTTGATGAGCTCTGTCGGCGTCATGGACTCTGCCTCGACGTCGAGCATCTCACGCACCTGCGGTGAGAGCGGGATGGACTTGGCCGTGCGCGGGAAGATGCCGCCGCCCTCGGAGATGAGGCTCTCGTCGTATTCCGTCCACGAGGAGCGGGGGAGCCTGAAGAGGCGCTCGCGCTCCTCGAAGCTCTTCTCGGGATCGGGATCGGGATCGAGGAAGATGTGCATGTGGTTGAAGGCGCCGACGAGCTTTATGTGGCGGCTCAGGAGCATACCGTTGCCGAACACGTCGCCCGACATGTCCCCGATACCGACGACGGTGAAGTCCTCGGTTTGAATGTTCTTGCCGAGTTCGCGGAAGTGCCGGCTCACCGACTCCCAGGCGCCCCTTGCTGTGATCCCCATCTCCTTGTGGTCGTAGCCGACCGATCCTCCCGAGGCGAAGGCGTCTCCGAGCCAGAAGTCGTACTCGGCCGAGAGTTCGTTGGCTATGTCAGAGAAAGTTGCGGTGCCTTTGTCGGCCGCGACGACGAGGTAGGGATCGTCATCGTCGTAGCGTGTAACGTCAGGCGGCGGGACGACCTCGTCGCCCGAGATATTGTCCGTTATATCTAGCATGCCCCGGATCAGGGTCTTGTAACAGCCAACGACCTCCTGCTGGAGGGCCTCGCGGCCTCCTTCTGCGGGCGGGCGTTTGACGACGAAACCTCCCTTGGCCCCGACGGGGACTATGACGGCGTTCTTCACCGTCTGTGCCTTCATGAGGCCGAGGATCTCGGTCCTGAAGTCCTCACGCCTGTCCGACCAGCGGATTCCGCCCCGGGCGACCTCTCCGCCGCGCAGGTGTACCCCCTCGGTGCGTGGGGAGTAGACGAAGATCTCGAATCGGGGCAATGGCAGCGGCAGGCCCGGAATCCTCTCGGGGTCGAGCTTGAAGGAGAGGTGCGGTTTGGGATCTCCATCCGGCGTGCTCTGGTAGTAGTTCGTCCGCAACGTCGCCAGGGTGATGTCGAGAAACGAGCGCAGGATGCGATCCTCGTCCAGGCTCACGACCTCCTCGAGGGCTTCTTCGATCTCTTCTTTCAACCGCTCGCTCTCCGTCCTGTCCCGGCCCGATGGGTCGAGGCGTGCCTCGAAGAGATCCACGATGAGCCTGGCGATGTGTTGGTTGTTGACGAGTCCGTCCTCCATGTAGTTCTGGGAGAACGTTGAGCCGGTCTGGCGCAGGTACTTGCAGTAGGCCCTGAGGATGGAGATCTCACGCCAGGTAAGTCGGGCGCGCAACACGAGGCGGTTGAATCCGTCGTTCTCGACGGCTCCGCGCCACGCACGGACGAAGGCGTCCTGGAAGATCTCCCTGACCTCACCGGTCTGCAGCTCGTCGCCAGTCTCGTGGACGAGGCCGAAATCGTAGATCCAGACCGGAGGAGAACCAGCCGGCTTCACCTCGTGCGGACGCTCGTCGACCACCTCGACGCCCATGTCCTCCAGCAGCGGCAGGATCTTCGAGAGCGAGACCTGCTCGCCGAGCCTGAATAGCTTGAACCCGAGGAAGTCCTCGGACTCTTCGATCGGGTGGTAGAGGCTCATGCCCAGGTCGTCCTCGGATTTCAGGGTCTCCATCCGCTGGATGTCAGAGACGGCCGTGCGGGGCAGAAAGCCGGCACGGTAGCCTGGGGGGAAGGCGTCGCGGTATTTACGGAACAGCTCGGTTCCCCGCTCCTCGCCGAAGTGTTCGATCAGGGCGTCATAGAGGTTGTCAGTCCAGGAGCGGGTCGTCTCGACGAGGCGGCGCTCGATCTCCTCCTCGTATTCCGGAGTCTCCCCCGGCTTCGTGTAGATGATGAAGTGGATGCGGGCAAGCACGGACTCCGAGAGCCTGACGTTGAACTCCACGTTCACGCCTTCGAAGGCTCTGAGGAGTATGTCCTGCATGCGTTCCCGGATCACGGTGTTGTAGCGGTCGCGAGGAACGAAGACGAGGCAGGAGAAAAAGCGCCCGTATGTGTCGCGCCTGACGAAGAACCTGACCCGCTGTCGCTCCTGCAGGTGTAGTATGCCCATCGCTGTCTCGAAGAGTTCCTCATTGGAGGTCTGGAACAGCTCGTCGCGCGGATAGGTCTCCAGGATCTCGATCAGATCCTTCTCGTTGTGGCTCCCCTCGGGGAAGCCGGCTCTCTCCAGAACGTAACGCACCTTGCGCCTGACGAGCGGGATGTCGAATGCGCTCGCGCTGTAGGCGGAGAAGGTGTAAAGCCCTAGGAACCGCCGCTCTCCTGTGACCTGGCCCGACTCGTCGAATTTCTTGATGCCGATGTAGTCCAGGTAGGAGGGCCTGTGCACCGTTGCCCGCGAGTTCGCCTTCGTCAGGTTCAGCAGCTTGGGCGTGCGGGCGAGCCGCCTCACCCCTGGCGGGAGTTCGGCGAAGCTGCGGGAGACCGGTCCTGACTCCGTCTGCCTCAGGATGCCGAGCCCCGACCCCTGCGCGGCGCAGAGGGCATCTTCGCCGTTCTGCGTGATCAGGTCGTACTCCCGGTAGCCGAGGAACGTGAAGTTGTCGTCGTCGATCCACTCCAGGAACGCGCGGGTCTCGGCCAGGTCCTCAGGCTCGAAGTCGGGCGGGTTCTCCTCGAGCCCGGAGACTATGTCCCCGACCCTCCCGCGCATCTCGGGCCAGTCCTCCACGGCCGCCTTCACATCTGCGAGGGTCTTCACGATGGCTTGCTTCAAGTCTTCGAGCACGAACGGCTCCGTCTGGCGGTCCACCTCGACGTGGATCACAGATTCGGAGATAACGTCTTCCTCGTCTGCGTCGGGAGGTAGGACCTCGAGGAGGTCGCCCTCCGTGTCGCGGCGCACGTTCATGACGGGGTGGAGGATCATGTGTATGGCGTAGCCCTGGCGGTTTATCTCCATCCTCGTCGAGTCCACCAGGAAGGGCATGTCGTCGTTCACCATCTCTATGACGGTGTGGGTCGACTGCCAGCCGTGTTCCTCGAAATGGGGGTTGTAGACCCGGATCTTCCACTCCCCAGGCTCGCGCCGGCTCGCGAAGCTCCAGTGGGAGGCCGCGGCCCCATATGCGTCTATAGCCGAGCGGTCCTCCAGGTCCTCTGCGTCGACCCACCCGTAGTACTGGCGCGCGAACTCCTCCACCAACGGTGCCTGATCCTCCGACATCTGCTCCCTGATTCGGGCCACGACTTTGTCCAGAAGCTCGTCTTTCACCAGCATCGGCACACTCCTCCAACGCTTCCTTTGAGTAATGGTCATTGTAGCCCAACTCGCCGCCCTGATGGCCCCGAAGGGCCGCTTGGCTTGCTATAGTCAGAGAGGAGAGCACCTGCAGCCCGGAGGATTCCTTGAACTTCGAATTTACTAGCGAACAGCAGGAGATCAAAAAACGCGCGACGAAGATCGCCGATGAGGAAGTAGCGCCGCACGCGACGGAGTCGGACCGGGACGACCTGGTCCCTTTCGACACGCTGGAGAAGCTCGCTGACGCCGGGTTCATGGGGCTATGTGTACCCGAGGCGTTCAGCGGAGCCGGGATGGACTTCCTGTCTTACTGTCTCCTGATCGAGGAGGTCAGCCGTGCAGATGCAGGGGTTGGCGTAACGCTGGCGGTCCACACCAGCGCGGGCACGCTGCCCATCGTGATGTTCGGCACCGGGGAGCAGAAGGCGCGCTGGGTGCCGCCGCTGGCGCGCGGAGAGAGGATCGGGTGCTTCGCCCTGACGGAACCGGAGACGGGCTCGGACGCCTCAGCGATCCAGACGCGGGCCGAGAAGGTCGAGGGCGGCTACCGCATCTCGGGGCACAAGCAGTGGGTCACGAACGGACGCATCGCAGGGACCATGATCCTCTTCGCCCGCGCGGAGGGCGGAGCCAGAGAAGGCGTTACGGCCTTCGTCGTTCCAACGGACGCCGAAGGAATCTCCTTCGGCAAACACGCTGAGAAGATGGGCGTTATCTCCGCAACCACGGACGACGTACTCTTGGATAACGTCTTCGTCCCGGAAGAGGACCGGCTAGGGGAGGAGGGGAGAGGGCTTCGCATCGCGCTCGGGACGCTGGATACGGGCAGGATCGGGATAGCTGCGCAGGCCGTTGGCATCGCCGAGGCGGCCTTCCGCTACGCTACGCAATACGCTGCGGGGCGCACCACGTTCGGGAAGCCGATCGCTGAGCACCAGGCGATAGCTTTCAAGCTGGCCGACATGCAGACGAAGATCAGGGCGGCCCGTCTCCTCGTCTACGAGGCGGCCTGGATGAAAGACAAGGAGATGCCACACGGCGAGGCAGGAGCCCGCGCCAAGCTCTACGCTTCACAGGTCGCGAACGAGGTAGCGTATGAAGCTGTCCAGGTCCTTGGCGGCCGGGGATACATGAAAGACCATCCCGTGGAGCGGTACTACAGGGACGCCAGGGTGACGGAGATCTACGAGGGCACCAGTGAGATTCAACGCCTCGTTATATCGCGCGGCATCATCAAAGAATATGCCGAGTTACTCGAAGACCCTGGCAGCGTCGAGAGCTCACGGCCCGCCGTCGGGTAAGCACCTGCTTATGCTACAGTCTTGGCGCAGGGGTTAGAGACGCAGGAGGAGTACACGTTGGATACCAGGAAGAGCGCTAAGGACCGCTGGGAGGAGGCCTACTCGAAGGGGCCTGAGCGCGACGCCGAGTTCTCGACCATGTCGGGCGTGCCGGTCAAACCTCTCTACACTCCCGAGGACGTCGAGGGCGACTACGACGAGAAACTCGGTTATCCGGGCGAGTATCCGTACACCCGCGGCGTGTATCCCAACATGTATCGTGGAAGGCTCTGGACGGTGCGCCAGTTCGCCGGTTACGGGACGGCCTCAGAGACCAACGCCAGGTTCAGGTACCTCCTCGAGCACGGTCAGAACGGCCTCTCCGTCGCCTTCGACATGCCGACCCTCATGGGCCTTGACTCGGACTCCCCGCTCTCCCTCGGCGAGGTCGGCACAGAGGGTGTGGCCGTGGATTCCCTCGAAGACATGGAGCGTCTCTTCGAGGGTATCCCGATGGGCGAGGTCTCGACCTCCATGACCATAAACGCCCCTGCGATGGTCCTGCTCGCCATGTACGTCGTGGCCGCCGAGAAGCAAGGCGTCGCGCCTGAGGAACTGGAGGGCACGAACCAGAACGACATCCTCAAGGAGTACATTGCCCAGAAAGAGTGGCTCTTCCCGCCAGAGCCCTCGATGCGCGTCTTTAAGGACATGCTCGTCTACGCCACGGAGCACATGCCCAAGTGGAACACCGTCTCCATAAGCGGCTACCACATCAGGGAGGCAGGGAGCACGGCGGCCCAGGAGCTCGCCTTCACCCTGGCCGACGGCTTCGCCTACATCGAAGCTGGTATACAAGCAGGCCTCGACGTGGACGACTTCGCCCCGCGCCTCAGCTTCTTCTTCAACTCGCACATAGATTTCTTCGAGGAGATCTGCAAGTTCCGGGCCGCCCGCCGTATCTGGGCGACCGTCTTGAAAGAGAAGTACGGCGCTAAAGATGAGCGCTCTCTCCGGATGCGCTTCCACACCCAGACTGCAGGCGTCTCCCTGACAGCCCAGGAGCCTTACAACAACGTCGCCCGTACCGCCTTCGAGGCCCTCGCCGCCATTTTGGGGGGGACGCAGAGCCTGCACACCAACTCCCTGGACGAGGCCCTCGCCCTCCCGACGGAGGAGGCCGTCAGGATCGCCGTCCGGACCCAGCAGATAGCGGCTCTGGAGACCGGGGTGGCGAACACCATCGATCCTCTTGCTGGATCCTACTTCGTCGAGGCGTTGACCGACGAATTGGAGCGGCAGGCCTACGACTACTTCAGGCAGATAGACGAGATGGGGGGCATGATCCAGGCCATAGAGCAGGGCTTCCCGATGCGTGAGATCTCCGAGGCCTCAGCCCGCTACCAGCGCGAACTCGAAGAGAACAAACGCTACATGGTCAACGTCAACATCTACGAACCCCAGGACGAGCAGGACATGGAACTCCACCGCGTAGACCCCGAGGTCTCCGAAGGTCAGGTCGAACGCCTCAAAGCACTCAAAGAACGCCGCGATAACGACAGGGTCAAACAGTGCCTCGAAGAGTTGAAGGAAGTTGCCAGAGGTGAAGGCAACACCATGTACCCCATCCTGGAGGCCGTGAGGGCCTACGCTACCGTGCAGGAGATCTCCGACGCCCTCAAGGACGTTTTCGGCGACTACCGCGAGACGCCGGTGATTTAGAGCTTCTCAGCACGCCGCCAGGCTTCGCCAGGCGGTTGTCAGCATGTCAGCCAGCACGCGAAAAATGCTGACTTGCTGAAAAGGCGGCGGAGACCACGTGCTGAAGTGCTGACGAGCGAAGGCCGCAAGGCCTGAGCGTGCTGACAAGCGAAGCCCGAAGGGCGTAGCGTGCTGAATCGCTGATATATAATCCATTTGATACTCAGGTGTCAGGGTCTTCTGGAAGGAGTCGCGTCATGGAAGCTAGGGTGGTGGATCTCCGGATTCTTCCCACGGAGTCGAGGGAGGTAGTTCGCATCTACAGGGACTCCGTACTGCCGGCCGCAAGGCTTCAGCAGGGGTTCAAGGGCGCCCTGCTGCTGACGGACGACGACACGGGAGTAGGGATCTCTATCTCGCTCTGGGAGACCGAGGAGGACAGGGAGGAAGGAGAGGCAAACGGTTTCTACAAGCAGCAGATCAGGAAGTTCTCGGATCTCCTGACCGAGACACCGGTCCGCAAGCACTACAACGTAGGCGTTCTCCACTACGACGCCAGTGTTTTAGCGTAGACCACGGGTATAGGCCAACGTGCACAGACGTCCCGGTGGACGTCTTCGGTCTGCTAGAATTTGAGTGACGGAGGAGTAATTTCCGCTCCTCGCGTGGGGACCTTTGAGCAGAGGAGGAGGTCTATGGCTATCCGAGAGACCAGTGCCGGCCACGAGGCGCTGGGGCTGGACGCGGAAGACCTGCGCAGGATGCACTACTATATGCTTCTCGCGCGGCGGGTAGATGAGCGGTCCTGGACCCTCAATCGCCAGGGCAAGGCTGCGTTCGTTATCTCCTGCCAGGGTCAGGAGGCCGCCCAGGTCGGCGCCGCCTATAACCTGCGCCCCGGCAACGATTTCCTGTACCCTTACTACCGCGACTCGGGGATGACCTTGCTCCTCGGCCAGACGCCCCGCGACCAGTTCCTTAGCCTCCTGGGCAAGGAGGAAGACCCGAATAGCGGCGGACGCCAGATGCCCGGCCACTACAGCAGCCGCAAACTGCACATCGTGACATCCTCTGCCCCGGTCGGGATCCAATACCCCCAGGCCGCAGGCACGGCCCTCGCGTACAAGATTCGCGGCGAGGACGGCGTAGTGCTGGTTTGCGGCGGCGAGGCGTCGACTAGCGGCGGAGACTGGCACGAGGCGATGAACTTCGCCGGTATCCACGACCTGCCCTTGGTCTTCCTCGTCGAGAACAACGTCTACGCCATCTCCGTACACGCCGAGTTCCAGGTCGCAGGCTCGATCGCGAAGCGGGCCGAGGGCTACGGCTTCCCCGGCCATGAGGTAGATGGTAACGATGTGCTTGCCGTCTACGAGGTGGCAAGAGAGGCTTTCCGTCGAGCCCGCGCTGGCGAGGGTCCGACCCTCATCGAAGCGAAGACCTACCGCATGACAGCCCACTCCTCAGACGACGACGACCGTAGATACCGCGAGCGCGAGGAGATAGAGGAGTGGCGCCAGAAAGATCCCATCGTTCGCTTCGAGAAGTACCTGATGGAGAACGACGTCCTGGACGAGTCGGAGAGGGATGAGATCTCGGAGCGTATAAAGGCTGAGGTCGCAGAGGCGAGCAAATACGCCGAGGACGCCCCGTTCGCCGATCCCGAAGACGTACTCTCCGGCGTCTACGCGGAGGCTTAAGGGTACCTATGGCGACGAAGAATCTGCTACAGGCCATCCACGAGGGGCTCGCCGAGGAGATGCGCTCGGACGAGTCAGTAATGGTGCTCGGCGAGGATGTAGGCAGGGCCGGCGGTGTTTTCAGGGTTACGCAAGGGTTACAGGAGGAGTTCGGTACTGCGAGGGTGATGGACACGCCCCTGGCTGAGAGCCTGATCGTGGGCTCGGCCATAGGCCTGTCGGTTAACGGGATGCGCCCCGTGGCCGAGATACAGTTCGCAGATTTTATCCCGCCGGCGTTCGACCAGATCGTCAACGAGGCGGCCAAGTTCCACTACCGCTCGAACGGTGACTGGAATTGCCCCCTAACCATCCGGGCTCCCTACGGTGTCGTGCCGGGCGGCGCCCTCTACCACTCCCAGAGCATCGAAGCCTGGTTCTGCAATACACCAGGCCTCAAGGTGGTCGCGCCGACGTTCCCCGCCGACGCCAAGGCCATGATCAAGAGCGCCATTCGAGATCCCAACCCCGTCCTCTTCCTCGAACACAAACGTACCTACCGCCTCATAAAAGAGGAGGTTCCCGACGAAGATCACCAGGTCCCCCTCGGCGAGGCCCGCGTCCACCGCCACGGCACGGAGATCACGGTCGTCGCCTACGGACTCATGCTCTACATGGCCCTGGAAGTAGCCGAGAAGCTCTCCGAAGAGCAGGGTATAGAGAC
The DNA here is from genome assembly GCA_036519935.1 of Rubrobacter sp. Lineage (GTDB taxonomy): Bacteria > Actinomycetota > Rubrobacteria > Rubrobacterales > Rubrobacteraceae > Rubrobacter_D. The sequence continues at coordinate 21,631 of DATDKO010000246.1, forward strand.
CGAGGTCGTAGAACCTAGAACGCTGTATCCGCTGGACAGGGTGAAGATCCTGGACTCGGCGAAGAAGACCGGCAAGGTACTTGTGATCTCCGAGGCTAACCTGACGGGATCGGTTTCGGGAGAGATAGCGGCCATCGTGGCGCGCGAGGCGTTCGAGTGGCTCGATGGGCCCGTGATGCGCCTCGGGGCGCCCGACGTGCCCGCGGCGGCTTTCGCCCGCCCGATGATGGACCGCTTCGTGCCATCGGCGGAGAATATAGAAGAAGCCATGCTCGAGCTGGCGCGCTACTAGAGGAGGGGCCGTGGCTAAACCGGTAACGATGCCGCAACTCGGTGAGAGCGTGACAGAGGGCACCATAACCCGCTGGCTCAAGTCAGAAGGCGACGAGGTGGAGATAGATGAGCCCCTCGCCGAGGTGGACACGGACAAGGTCAACGCCGAGTTACCCTCGCCCGTGGCAGGCACGATCGAGAAGTTCCTGGTCTCCGAAGGCTCGACAGTCGACGTGGGGACCGAGATCGCACTCGTCGCCGACGAGGGTGATTCCCCCGCCGCTGACGCCCCGCCACAGGAGAACGTCGCTGCCGACGCTCCCACAGAAGAGTTCCCGGCCTCGGGCACCGAAGCCCAGCCTGCAGCACAGGATACCGAGAGACAGCGAGCCGTCGCCCGCGCAGACAGCGATGGCAAAGGGCGCGGCGAGATCGAGGACGCCGAGACACTGCGCCTCACCCGCTCCTCACCGGTCGTCCGGCGGATCGCCGAGGAGCACGGCGTGGAGATAGCGGAGATCCCAGGCACGGGCACGGGAGGACGCGTAACCAGGAAAGACATCGAAGGCTACACAGAAGAACAGGAAGAGCGGGAAGCCTTCGCGGAACCCGAGCCGGAGATCGAGCGCGTGCCCGTCTACGAGGGCGACCGCGTCGAGGACCTGAGTGGCATCAGGAGGGCCATAGCCACCCGCATGTCAGCGAGCAAGCGCGAGGCACCGCACGCCTGGACCATGGTCGAGGTGGACGTGAGCGGGCTCGCCGCGCTGCGCGAGCGGGAGAAGGCCGCCTTCGCCGAGCGCGAAGGTATAAACCTAACCTACCTGCCGTTCATCGTAAGGACGGTCGTCGAGAGCCTCAGGGAGCATCCTGTTCTCAACTCGGTCTGGGACGAGGATCGCATAATCCTCAGAAAGCGCATAAACGTCGGCGTAGCTGTCGACCTCGAAGACGCCCTCATCGTGCCCGTCATCACCGACGCTGACGAGTTGAACCTCGTCGGGCTCGCCCGCAAGATCGACGACCTCGTGCGGCGCGCCCGCGACCGCCAGCTCGGTACCGAAGACATCTCGGGCGGCACGTTCACCGTCAACAACCCCGGCGCCCTCGGTAGTGTGGTCTCGACGCCCATTATCAATCACCCGCAGGCGGCGATACTATCCGCGGAAGCCATCGTCAAACGTCCC
>DATDKO010000247.1:0-7261 GCA_036519935.1 Rubrobacter sp.
GTCGAGTTCGAAGACGGCTCTCGCTAGCCCTCCCCTGTTCATCGAGCCGATCACGACCTTGCCGTCAAGGGCTCCGAGGAGTGCAAGGTCGTCCACTATGTCGGGGCTCGCCATGAGCCCATCCACGCCGGGGCGATCGAGGGCGACCATGATGCGGCTCAGGAGATCGCCCCTGTCGGCCATCGCCGTGGGATCATCCCCGACCTTGACGCTACCGCGCGCCGGGTGATCCACCGCCAGCAGAAACAGGGTGCCGCTCTCGTCGAGCAGCGGCCCTCGCTCGCGCGCGGCCAGTGCCTCCCCGACGGCGCCGGGGTTAGTAGCCCGGATTCCGGTGAGCCTCTCGACGAGATCAGACACCGGCGGACTTCTCCAGAAGCTCCTCTACCTCTTCTCGGGTGGGCATGTCGTCGGCGCACGCCAGGCGCGAGGCGACGATGGCCCCTGCGGCGTTGGCGTATCGGATGGTGCTCTCCGCGTCCCACTTCGAGAGCAGCGCATGGCACAGCGACCCCCCGAACGCGTCGCCGGCCCCCAGCCCGTTGAGGACATCCACCTCTATCGGGGGTGCCTCGGCTACGCCCTCCTTCGTGCGGGCCAGAACGCCGTCGGGTCCTTGCTTGACTATGGCGAGATCCAGGCCCAGTTCGATGAGCGCCTCTGAGGCGTCGAGCGGATCGCCCGTACCCACGGCCACCTTGACCTCCGACTGGTTCCCTACCGCCACCGTGGCATGCCGCAGCGCCTCTCTGTACCAGCGTCCGGCCTCCTCTTCCGACTCCCAGAGCATCGGCCTGTAGTCGAGGTCGAAGACGGTGATGCCCGTCGGGCGCTGCTCCATCGCGGCGAGCGTCGCCGTGCGGCTCGGCTCGTCGGAGAGACCAGTACCCGTCATCCAGAACAGAGGCGCGGCGGCGATGGCTTCGAGATCGAGGTCTTCGACGGTAATGTTCATGTCGGGAGCCTTGGGCTCGCGGTAGAACAGCAGTGGAAAGTTATCGGGAGGGTGGATCTCGCAGAAGGCGAGTGGGGTGCGCAGATCCGGGTCCGTCCCTACCCAGCGGGCGTCCACGCCGAACGCCTCCAGCGCGGATCGGATGTATGGACCGAAGCCATCGTCTCCTACTTTGGTTATTACTGCCGAGGGATGGCCGAGCCTGGCCGCCGCCACAGCCACGTTCGTGGAGCTCCCTCCGAGGGACTTGGCGAAGGTTTCAACTTCGGCGAGGGGTACCCCGATCTGCTCGGGGTACAGGTCCACGCTCACCCTTCCCATCGTTATCACTTCAGGGTTCATACGTAATCCAGTAGATCGAATCCGGTTGGAGGCGCAGAACGCCTGAGGCAGTGGATTCCCGCTTGCGCGGGAATAACGAGAGAAGAAGTGGGAAAGTGATCATGTGGATTCTGTATCACTCCTCGAGAACTCCATTCAGGTAGGCGAGGCTCCTGCCTACCTCCGCGGCAGGACCGTAGCCGGGGTCGGCGGCCAGCATTATGTCCTGTTCCAGCACGTACCATCCATCGTAGCCCTCCCCGTCCAGTACTTCCAGCACGCGCCTGACATCCACGTCGCCGTCTCCCAGCGGCATGTAGAGCCCGTCCCTGACCGCCTGTTCATAAGGCAGTGTACCCGAGACCACCCGCTCCGCGAGGTCCCGATCCACGTCCTTCAAGTGGACGTGACGAATCCTCGCCGCGGCCGCCTCCGTCAGCGCGACGGGATCCCCGCCCCCGACCATAGAGTGTCCCGTGTCGAGACAGAGTCCCATGTCGCAACCATCGAGGAAACGCTGCACGTGTTCGGGCTTTTCGATCTCCGTCCCGTAGTGGGGGTGGAGCACCACGCTGAGGCCGTGGTTAGCCCCGATCTCCTCGACCATCGCAAGCGTGGCGAACAGCTCGTCCCACTCGTCGTCCTCCAGGCCCGCGGACTCCTCGTAACCCCCCTCCCCCGTCGTCGCGGCGATTACGAGCACGCCGGCGCCGGCCGCGGCGAAGAGCCCGGCCTGCCTCTCTACCGAGGCAAGCTCCGAGTCGCGCGCCTGTGGGCGATGGAGCACGGCGGGCACGAAGCCCCCGACCAGCTCGAGCCCGTGCTCCGAGAGCAAGTCAGCCATCTCTTCCGGCTCCCCAGGCAAGAAGCCATCGGGTCCGGCCTCGAGTGCCGTAAGGCCGAGGCGGGCTGCCTCATCGAGTACTCTCTCAGCCTCCATCTGGTAGCCCCATCCGGGCACCTCGCAAACGCCCCACGAGATCGGCGCGCCTGCAATCCGTGGCGTCATCCGACCTCCGATGGGGAGACAGGGCGGTGCTCGGCCAGCGAGAGATCTGCGGCCATGGCGATCCTGAGCGCCTCCAGCGCATCGGTGGCCGTGCAAGGGTTATCAGCCTCGCCTCTGGCCAGGGAGAGGAAGTGCTCCATCTCCGACCTGTAAGCATCCAGGAAGCGTTCCTGAAAGTTCGGGTAGGCTGCTTTCTCCGGAGATGGAATACCGGGTTCGACGGAGCGCAGCGGGGTGCGCCTGTCAACGCCGACGGCGACGCTATCTTTGGAGCCGAAGACCTCGGCCCGCACGTCGTAGCCAAGGGGGTCGTGGCGGCCCCCTGTTAGGACGGCGACCACGCCGTCTTTCATCCTGATCAGGGCCGCAGAGGTATCCACGTCGCCGTGCTTGGCGAAGAAGTCGAAGGTGCGGACGCTTCCAGTAGCGTACACTTCCTCTACCTCGCCGCCGGTCAGCCAGCGCAGGACATCGAAGTCGTGGATGTGGAGGTCGCGGAAGATGCCGCCAGAGTTGGGGATGTATTCTTCAGGCGGCGGATCGGGGTCGTGGGTGGCGAGCCTTACCGAGTAGATGGTTCCGAGAGCGCCGGTCTCTATGAGGCGTCGCGCTTCTGAGTATCCGGCGTCGAAGCGCCTCTGGAAGCCGACCTGGAGCGTCGCACCGGATGCTTCGACCTCCTGAGCTATCTCGACGGTCTCCTCGTAGCCGAGCGCTATGGGCTTCTCGCAGAAAGCCGGGATGCCTGCTTCGACGGCGGCCCGGATCAAAGGCGCGTGCGCCGGGGTGGACGCGGCGATTACAACGGCGTCGGGTCCCGAGTCAAGCACGCCTTCGATCTGCCCCGCTTCCCCTCCGACTTCCCTCGCTACCTCATCGGCGCGCTGCATATCGGCGTCGCCGACGAGTATCACGTCCACGCCGGGGTCGCGGGCTAGCACGCCGGCGTGAAGGGCGCCGATACGGCCAGCTCCTAGCAGTCCAACCTTCATCCTACCCCTTCACTCCTCGACGCCGAGCAGCGAGCCAAGCTGCTCCTCTCTTATCTTTATATGGATCCTGGGATCGATCGTCTTGCCGTTCGCGGCCTTTGTAGCCTGCTTGACACCGACCTTCCCCATCGCGTAAGGGTTCTGCGCTACGGTGGCATCCAAATCGCCGCCGATGATCTCCTGGGTATCCTCCACCGCCCCGTCGATCCCGACGAGGATCGCGTCGCTCTCGTAAGGCTGCAAGGTCTCTGTGGCGCCGCCTACCTGGCTACCTGTGATCCTCTCGATAAAGGCGCTCATTTCTCTCCCCTTTTCCGGAGCGGGTCATGTGCGCTTTGTCTTGCCGACCCTCTCGCCGCCCTGGAATCCACCGCCTGAGACGATGCTACTGGAGTGCCCACCCCGCGTCAACGGACTCTGGTACAGAAGACGTGCAGGCTACCCAGCGACGCCGTGCCCGAGGTCCGAGGCGGCTGCTTCGTCGATAAACAGTAAGGCGTTGGGATGATTCCTCAGCATCGAGGCTGGCATGCTCTCGGAGACGTCGTCCTGCACGGCCGCGGCCACGGCGCCTGCCTTGTTCGTACCCGAGGCGAGGAGCAGGACCATCTTCGACTCGAAGATGGTAGCCATGCCGGCCGTGATGGCGCGCTCCGGAGCGCGGTCAGCCTCGAAGTCGGCGGCGTTGACCTTGCGGGTGCTCTCGGAGAGCCCAACGACGCGGGTCCGGGAGTCGAAAGGCGCTCCTGGCTCGTTGAACCCTATGTGACCGTTGCGCCCGATCCCGAGCACGCACACATCGATCCCACCGGCCTCCCTTATGGCCGCCTCGTAGCGCTCGCACTCCGCCTCGGGGTCTGGGGCTGCCCCGTTGGGGACGAAGACCCGCGCAGGGTCGGCGTCGATGAGCCCGTAGAAATGCTCCTTCATATACACGTGGTAGCTCGCCTCGTGATCCGGCGCCAGCCCAAGATACTCGTCGAGGTTGAAGAAGGTCGCGTTCGCGAACGAGAGTCCCCCTGAGCGGTGCATCTCGACGAGCCGCCTGTACATCCCGAGAGGAGTAATGCCTGTTGGCAGCATGAGGACCGGGGAAGGCTCTTCTTCCAACCTCCCGGCGACGATGTACGCCGCGGCCGCGCTAATGGCCTCGTAGTCCGGGAAGACGCGCGCCATCACAGCTCTGAGACGACCTTCTTGGCCCGTGGTATCTGGGACGCGGCCATGCTCAACTCCGTAACGCCGAGCTCGACGAGCTTCGGGATCATCTCGGGCTCGCCGGCCGCCTCGCCGCACACGCCCACCTGGATTCCCGCCGCGCTCGCGGCCTGGCAGGTGCGCTGGATCAGAGCCAGAACCGCAGGATGGTCCGCGTTCTGGAGCCGTCGCAGCCGCTCGTTGCCCCTGTCCGCGGCCAGGGTGTATTGGACGAGATCGTTCGTCCCTATAGAGAAGAAGGCTGACTCCTCGGCGAGCTCCGCGGCGCAGACCGCGGCCGCTGGAGTCTCGATCATCACTCCGGTCTCGACCTCACCGATCTCCATTCCTTCCGATTCGAGCGCCCTACGGCACTCCTGCAGAATCGCCTTCGCTGCCTCCAACTCCCCGACGTCAGCGACCATCGGGAACATGACCTTGAGGTTGCCGTTGGCCGCGGCGCGCAGGATGGCACGCAACTGGGGCTCGAAGAGTTCGGGTGTGTCCAGGCTCATCCTTATTCCGCGCCAGCCAAGGAAAGGGTTCTCTTCGTCGGCCTGGTCCACGCCTGGCAGGTCTTTGTCGCCTCCCACGTCGAGCGTACGAACGATGACGGGCTTCTCGCCGAACGCGCCGGCGACGGCGCTGTACACCTCGTACTGCTCATCCTCGGAGGGCAGGTCGTCCCGCTCCATAAACAGGAACTCGGTGCGGAAGAGCCCGACGCCTTCCGCGCCCCACTCGAGCGCATCCTCAGCCTCAGACGCCGAACCGATGTTCGCCGCGACCTCGATGCGCCTCCCTTCGCTGGTGCTCGCCTCGACGTGACGGTACTCATCGAGGGCCGCCCTCTCCTCGGCTAGTGACCCAGACATCCTCTCGAACTCAGCGACCGTCTCCGCGTCGGGGTCCGCGATCGCGTAGCCTTCGCCCCCGTCGACGGCCACCGTCTTCGCAGCCAGGATGTCCTCCAGCCCGGGTCCGACCCCAACGACAGCGGGGATGCCCATGGAGCGAGCCATGATCGAGACGTGCGAAGTCCTCGACCCCTCGGCGGTGACGAACCCAAGGGCCATCCCCTTCTGGATGCGCGCCGTGTCCGACGGTGCGAGGCTATGGGCAAGCACGACGGAGGGAGTCTTTAGTGCCTCCAAGGCCGAGATGCCACGGCCCATCAGCTTGGCAGAGATCTGACCCGTAACGTCACGCACGTCGTCGGCCCTGGCGGCCATGTACTCGTCATCCATCGCCGCGTACTCCGCGGCGTACTCCTCACCGACGGCAAGCACCGCCGCCTCCGGGCTCTCCAGGTTCCCTATGCGCTCCTCGACTGCTGAGGCGAGCTCGGGATCCTCGGCCATCTCGACGTGAAACTCGAAGATACCGGCTTCCTCTACGCTCCCCGAAGTTCGGAGCCTGTCACCGGTCTCCGAGAGGTTCCCAGCGACGGTCTCGACAGCCTCTCTGAATCTTTGCAGCTCGGCTTCTACCTCATCCGCTGTTATCCGGTCCCGCTCGGGCTCGGGCCTGCCGGTAGCGGGCACGAACGCCGGCCCCACGGCCACTCCTTGTGACGCTCCTATGCCGGTCAGCTTCACGAGCTTTGCCGCGATCTAATGTTCGTCCGCCGCTATGAGCTCGGCCAGGGTCTCCACGGCCTGTTCGGCGTCCTCGCCCTCCGCGCGAATGGTAACCTTCTCGCCCTTTCTGGCGAGCCCGGTTATCTTCAGAACGCTCTTGGCATTGACTTCCCGATCACCCTTCACGATAACGACCTGCGAGGAGAATCCCTTCGCCGCCTTTACGAACCGCGCCGCCGGGCGGCCGTGGATCCCTTCCTCAGGCCCTACCGTCGTCTCTCTCTGCGCCATGAAAACCTCCTCTCACACCCGTGCAATCTTTACAAGACCCGACATACCAGCCCAATGATACCCTCACTCGCTCTCGAAAGTGGATATGGCGATGGCCGCCGCTGAGGCCATGAGCCGCGCGTCCGAAGAGATGGTGACGAACTGGAAACCCTTCCCTGCCATGCGCGAGGCGTACTCGGGAGAACCTGTGAAGATACCGGCGGCGAGACCGTGCTCACGTGCGGCGGCCAGCACCACTTCGATAGCCTCGACCACGGCGGGCTCGTCGCGGTCCATGCCCGGTCCATGCCCGAGGCTCTGGCCCAGGTCCGAGGGCCCCACGAAGATGGCGTCCAGGCCTGGGACAGCGAGGATTTGCTCCAGGTTTTCGAGCGCTTCGTGAGTTTCGATCATGGCCATAGTAACGACGGTCTCGTTCGCGTGGTCGGTGTAGTCCCGGCCGCCGTAGAGGCTTGCCCTGTGCGGGCCGTAGCTGCGGTATCCCTCAGGAGGGTAGCGGCAGGCTCCGACGAAGGCTTCGGCTTCTTCGCGGGTGTTGATCATCGGGCAGATCACAGCGTAGCATCCAGCGTCGAGCACACGCATGATGAGGCCAGGATCGTTCCACGGCACCCGGACGACGGGCACGGTATCCGTCGTCGAGATGGCCTGGAGCATCGGCACGAGGCTTCCATAGTCCACGGGCCCGTGCTGCATATCTATGGTCAGGCTGTCCCATCCCGAGTGCGCCATGACCTCGGCGGAGAAGGAGCTCGGCACGTGCAGCCACCCGTTAACGGCGGTTCCGCCTTCCTGCCAGATCTTTCTCAGACGGTTCTCCCTCATCCTTGCTCTCCTCCCGCCGCGGCTCGGTTGTCCCAGAGTCGCGCCGCACGCACCGATCCATCCTGGATCCCGGCGGAGGTCGCCGCCGGCC
>DATDKO010000248.1:0-10672 GCA_036519935.1 Rubrobacter sp.
GGGCGAGCTCACAGACGGTATCCTTGATCAACTCGCTAAATACGAGCGGGCCAAGATGGCGGAGAGAAGTCGGCGAGGGAAGCTAAGGAAGGCACGCGAGGGCAAGGTAATAGCGGGACGCATGGCCCGCTTTGGCTCAGCCCGCTACGGCTTCGCATTAAAAGATGCCCGCGATGCGCTCGTCGTGGACGAGGAGAAGATGGCGGTCGTACGGCTAATCTTTCGCATGGTCGGCGCCGAGGGACAGCCTATCAACGCCGCGAAGCGGACGCTTGACGCGTCGGGCGTCCCCACGGCCATGGGGAAGCCAAGATGGTCCGTGTCTACGCTCCGCGACATCATCTTCAACGATGTCTACCGACCGCACTCGTTCGAGGAGGTTAGGCCCCTCGTCTCCCCCGAGGTCGCCGCGCACCTCGGCCCACAACAGAACTACGGGCTTTGGAAGTGGGGCACCACTCGACACATCCGCGCTCAAGTTTCAGAGGTTGGCCCCAACGGCACGCGTGTCTAACAGGAATCAACACAAGAGTGTGGCGCGGCCAGAGGAGGAGTGGGTGTATGTGCCCGTGCCGGACTCAGGCGTCCCGCGCGAGTGGGTTGACGCCGCACGCGATGCGATAAGGGATAATCGCAAGCATTCCAACGCTGGGTGACGCTTCTGGGAGCTCTCCGGCGGGCTACTGCGATGTGGTGAATGCAGCCGGGCTATGCACCCCCATACGACGGTAAGGACCAACAAGCGCTTCTTCTACTACTGTTGCAAGGCCAAGTACAAGAAGGGCGTAGACTACTGCATGGCTAGCCGGACCCACCACGCCGAGAAACTCGAAGCGTTAGTGTGGAGCGAGGTCTGTGCCTACCTCCAGAAATCTGAAAGACTGCGAGCAGACCTAGACCACAAGATCGAGATGGAGAAGAGCGGGGCGCGTGGTTAGCCGGAGCGAGAGATGAGGCTGTGGGGAGAGACTAACGGAAGCGGACGCCAAGCGCGTCAGGTTCCAGCACGCCAACGCCGAAGGAATCATCGGCCTCGACGACCTAAAAGCGAGGTTCGCAGAGCTAGATGATATCCGCACTACCGCAGAGCAGGAGATCGCGGCGGCCCTGAACTGCCTCGACGCAGAGGAACGCCACCGCTTCTACAAGATGCTCCGGCTCAGGGTCAGGCTCTGGCCCGACCGCTCCCTGGAGATCACTGGCGCCTTCCCGGAGCCACTCACGGTGGGAGCAGAAGTTTGTACTACGAACGGATCACGTTGGTGAAGTGGGGGTTGAAAACGAGTTGGGGCAAGAGACCGTTCTTCCACTGGGCTTCGAAGAGATGCCTGAGCTCTCTTGTGGCGCGTTCCTGATCGTAGCGGCTGTAGCCGATGGTGATGAGCGCCGAGTCCCACGACCACTGGTGCGGGTAGAGCCTCGGACCCGGCATCGTGTACTCACCGGTCCAGTTGAAGTCCAGCACAGCCCTGGCCTGACGAACGAACATGTCTTCATTCATCCGTTGAGCCACGCTCTCGTCCTCCCTCTATCCGGTGTTCCGTTCTCGTGCGGCTGGCAGTCGCCTACCAGTATAATGCCACCATGACCTCAAATGAGAGTAATGCGGATGTCCTGATCCTTTCGAGCGCAATAGGAAGCGGCCACATGCGCGCCAGCGCGGCCGTTGTTCGTGGTGTGGATCTCATCGACCCCGAGAGGACCTGCTCGATCGTGGACTTCCCCCACGAAGTCTCGCCGGCCGTCGAGCGCCTGCTGCGAGACGCGTATCTGGAGGCCCTCAAGCTGTGGCCCACGGCATACGGGAAGCTCTATCAGTCTTCGGGCACGGGCCAACCGGGAACTGTCGTGCACCGCGTGCAGACGGCCGGACTCAAGACCCTGGAGCGACTGGTGTCGAGCACCAGCGCGCAGGTTGTCGTAGCCCCGCACTTCTACGGCGCTGGGGTTCTCGGGTCATACAAAGAGCAGAACCCGGAGATGTTCAGCGCCGTCGTGCTGACAGATTACGTGCCGCACTCGATCGGGGTACCTTTGAACCTGGATCTCTACGTCGTCGCCGACGATGCGGCGGCCGAAGACGTGGCGAAGCTCGGTGTGCCCGAGGAGCGGATCCATCCGACGGGTATCCCCATAGATCCCATCTTCGAGGAACCGGCTGACCCGGGCCCGGCCCGAAAAGAGATCCTGAACCTGGACGATGATGACCTCCCCGTGGTGCTTGTGATGGGCGGGGGCCTCGGCGGAGGGGACCTGGAGGAGTCCGTGTCGTTGCTGCTTCAGGCAAGCGAAGCCATGCACCTCGTCGTGCTCTGCGGGTCTAACGAACGTTCCCGCACAAGGCTGAAGCGCATCGCGGAGCGTGGAGGGCACGAGGCCACTTTCCTCGCTTTCACGGATCGGGTAAGGGAGCTCATGGCGGCGGGGGCTGTGCTCGTCACCAAACCTGGCGGCATGAGCTGCACGGAGGCCCTCGCTTCGAGGCTGCCCCAGGTTCTCTACCATCCCATCCCCGGTCAGGAAGAGGACAACGCGGCGGCGATGGTCCGCTACGGTGCCGGGGTCATAGTCCGTGAAGCAACGCAGATCCTGGGTCAGACGCTCAAGATCCTGACCAGCGCTGATCACAGGCACACGATGGTCGAGGCGGCGAACGCCGCCCACAAACCCCACTCGGCACGTTCGGCCGCCTCCCTTATACTGGCTGGCCTGCCGTGAGACATCCCCGCGCCCACGCCTGGAATGCCGTCGCCGCCGCCGCCGTCTGCGGCGCGGCCCTCGCGGGACTTCGGACCGCAACAGGCCGCCCGGTACGTTCCGTACCAACTCTGGCCGGGGCCGGGGCCGGGTTGGCGGCCGGCGGACTTATGGCCTATGAATGGCTCACGCCCCGTTCCTGGCTCTACGGCCCTGTCTTCTGGCACGCTCGTACCAGCGAGCGGGTGGTCGCCCTGACCTTCGACGACGGCCCCTGCCACCCTTACACGGAGCACCTGCTCGAGGTCCTGAACCGTGAAGGCATTAGGGCAACCTTCTTTCAGGTAGGCAACAACGTCATACGCGAGCCGAATCTCGCCGCCGAGGTCGCTTCCCAACACGAGGTCGGCAACCATACGTTCACCCACCCGCACCTCACGTGGAGCCGGTCTGGCACCGTCAGGGAGGAGTTGCTCAGAGGCCAGGAGGCCATCCACCAAGCCACGGGCACCTTGCCGCAGCTCTTCCGCGTGCCCCACGGTAGGTATGGTCCACAAGTGATCTCAGTGGCCGAGGAGCTAGGGATGAGGTGCGTGGGCTGGTCGGTAATGGCCTGGGATTGGGACCGTCCTCCTAGGGACGTGATCCAACGCCGCATATTGCATGGCGTTGGTCCAGGCGGTGTCACCTTGCTCCACGACGGCCAGGACACGGACGCTTTCCCCAAGGCCGAACGCTCCCACACCGTGGCGGCTGTCTCCGACATTATCAGCAGCCTCAAGGCGAGCGGGTATGGCTTTCTCACCCTCCCCGAGCTGATGGATCTCGATGCGCGCGAGCACCAGCCTGGCTGACTACGAACTCGTACTCGTTGGAGAGTGGTCCCTCCTCCCCGAAAAGCGTTAGCCTGAATACGGCTGGCCCCGAAGCGGGGAGTGTAGCCACCGCTTCCCCGATCCTAACTACAGAGTCTTTCGGTACACTTGTCTCTCCTCCACCGTGGGCCGCGCTCGATCCCCCGAGGAGCAACTCCCAGTCCCAACGTACCACATCAAGATCCCGTGAAAGGTCGTTGATGATGAAAAGGGGCAGGGAGATCCTGTCGCCGACGCTGTAGCGCTCCTTCGGGTACTGGGCACAGATCAGGACCGGGCTCATCGCCACACGGAGAGTCTCGTAGGCCATCTTGGGCCTGCGTCGCCAGTCCACGACGGACCAGGACACCGCAGGTGCTGGATCGTTTAGCATAAAGGCGAAGGTCCCTCCCGTCGGCCTGTACTTGCGGCGCCGGAACAGCTCCGTGGCGTGCTTCAGGACCTCGGCCTGATAACGCTGGCTCTCGCGCAAGTAAGTTGCCCGATCTCCTCTCCACAGAACGTAGCGGGTCATACGCTGGACCTGGAGGCGGTAGTTCAGAGAAAGTACGCTCCAGTCGGGCAGCGTCCCTGAAGGCCAGATCTCCTCAAGCGATTCGGGATCGGGCAGCGCCTGTGCCCCATACTCCGTCGGCAGCCGCGAGAATCCTGGAAAGACCTTCACGACCCGCTCCAGGTCCCTGAACTTCCCGTAGTACCAGCCGAAGTAGAGATGGTTCGTCGTCAGGGGATGCCCCGCCGCGTCTATTACGGGCCTGGAGTCGCCCTCCTCCGAGATCGCATGCACCACCGCAGGATCGAGGACTCGCCGCTGCCAGAGCATCCATCGCGGGGAGAGCACCTCGGCTGCGGTGCGCAGTAAGCCGAGGGGACTCCATTTCTCGGGGGGCGCCACAAAGAAAGGTTCGTCGTGCGCCAGATAGATGCCCACGGAAGGATAGCCGCGCAGGATTCGCGCCATCTCCCCCGCCTGGGTGATGGCTGGCCCGAGGATGCTCCGCCTGTGGGTCCACTGCAGAGGAAAATCCTGAAGCACGAGAAGCCCGAGCTCGTCACAGGCCTCGTAGAATTCTCCGTCCGACACGTGGGCATGGACCCTGACGGCGTTCATGCCGGCCTCACGCACCAGGGAGGCGTCCGCGCGCAGAAGCTCCTTCGTAGCCCTGGCAGGGTAGGCGTCGGAGGGCAGATAGTTGACGCCGCGGAGGAATACACGCTCGCCGTTTAGGTATACTATCCAGTCCCGCAACTCCACGGTACTGGCGCCGAAACGCGCCCGATCCTGTGCACCGTCACACGATAGGACCAGCTCGTAAAGTGGCTGCTCGCCCCTGTCCCACGTCGACCAGACCCGCACGTCTGGCACGCGGAATGCGATCTCGAAGCGGTTCTCTCCCTCCTCGACCTGGACCTCCCTCTCGAACTCCACGTCCGAGGCCACAGAGCCGAGCGGACATACCCGACCCATCAGCCTGGCGTGCGCGTTCTTCCTGGAGTAGAGATCCACATGCGCCACGCCACGCCCCGTGTGGTCGGCCGCGGCAGCGAGAGAGCGGATGCGCACCCCTCCATCCACGACGACGCTCACCTCTTTGAAGATGCCACCTGGATTTATGTGCGGAGCCATACCGTCCCAGCGGGCCCACACGCCTCCGATAGTCTTGCGGTCGTTCTCATCCGCTTCTTCGGGGCTAAAGACCTCCACGAGCAGGTCGTTCTCACCATCGGTGACCACTATGTCGGTGACGTCGAACTCGAACGCGGAGAAGTATCCGTCGTGGTCGCCCAGGAAGACGCCGTTGAGCCAGACTCGCGCCGCGTAGTAAACACCCTCGAACCTGAGGGACAGCATTCCTCCCTCGGGAGGTCTCCGTTGGGCAAACTGGCACCGGTACAGTACGATCCCCTCATAAGTTGCGAAGGCGTCTTCGAGCTGCCAATGCCAGGGAACGCGTATGGGTGTCCAGGCCCGTCTTATTCCTGCTGCTTCGCTGGCGCTTCTGAGCGGGGCCGCGATGGGTACGGCTTTCCAATCCTCCAGGGTTCGCGAACTCGTAGATCGCATCAGAACAGCGTACCACTTCAGAAAGAGCTACAGTGCGTGGGCCACCGTTCGCTTCTGTCCAGTGAATTTGGGTTATCACCTTCGGTTTCTCCCGTTACCGAGAAAGGGCTGTGCCGTGCGCTAGTCCCTCTCGATGCGGGCTAAGGCCTCCCCTTTTGCCGCCGACTGATCTGGTGTTGGCAAGCCAACATCCGATGGAAGCTCGAGCCTGAGGTCCCCTTCGTGGTCTATGGAAAGCTCGCCACGAACAAGTCTGCATCCGAGCACGTGACCACCGGCGCTCCTGTCGGCGGTGATAAAGTGGAAGTGGTAGCCGGAGACGTTCAAACCCTGCGTGTAGTCGGGAAACCGGAAGCCTATGAGACTACCCGAGACATCATTAAGCTCGAAGGTGGGTTGGCCTTTGACGACCTCTACGAGGGGTGGGTAGGGCTTGCGTTGGCGGGGCACGCTGCGCGTCTTGACGTACTCGAAGCGCCCATCCACCCGGATAGCGACGCACACGACTCTCCCACCGATAATCCCGTCCAGGTAGTCACAAAGAGCCTCAAAGTCCATCGGCATGGAAAGTGTTTGGGACGTATCCGGCTCGAAGACGGTAACCACGGCGAAAGGGGTCCTGGCCTTCCTTTCGACAGCGTAGGCTCGTCCGTCGGACTTTACCTGGTAGAAGCTGCCGTCCAGGCAGATCATCTCGCCGTCGAGAGCGTCGAGCGTGCCTAGGCCGAAATCTCCACGATCCTCGAGTTCGGCGAAGCTGACGTCGCCCTCGTATTTTCCCTCCAACAGGGCATCGACGGTCGAAGTCTGGAACAACGTGTGGTGGAGGTGCTCGTCTCCTCCGAGGTCTCGCTCCCTTAGATACTCGACGTGCAGCGCACCCACCAACGCGGTATCGATTGGCATCAGGCTCACCCCGCTTCGTAAGGAACGTTCGTTGGATTTGATTGTAGTGGCGTCGTAGCATCGGTTCAAAGATGTCGACGACTTCATGAGAGAGGATGGATCTGGAGACCAACAGCGCCGGAAAGCAGGAGATCTTGGCGTCAGGTGTACACGGGAGAATGCTCGTCGCGCGGACCTGGTTCGGGCGGACCCGCAAGGAATTTGCGGACGAGTACCTCCGGTACAAATACGAGAACGGCGTACTCGAGGTCGAGAAGAAGCCGGGATGCCTCGGTGTACTCTTCTACACACTTCGTTGAATGAGGCAAGGACAAGGATCTGAGCATTCGCACATAGGAAAACCAGAGGTGGCATCAGCCTGAGGCGGTTCTTCGGCGATCCAACGGCTCCGCCCGAAGGTATTCCCAAGTCGTGCGTTCCGGACCTCGCCTTCGCACCCAGTAAGCGTACTGCACCACCATCAGCGGTCCTAACCCGGTCATCAGCGGCACCGCCACCTCCAACTTAGCCAGCTGCAAGAACGCCATCGTGGCAGCGATCGCGCCCAGGTTAATAGCCGTCGCTGCGATCCCCGCTGATCGGCCGAACGCCTTGCGCATGGCTAGTGGGAACACCGTTGCCAAAAGCAGATCTCCTATGCCGATCACGAACCGCTCGGGGCCAACGCCCCAGCTTACGACCGGGGCAAACGGGATGCTCGCCAGGCGCGTAATCAAGTCGATCATAAGCGGCAGGAGGGAGGTCGCGATGAGATCGTAGAGTGCCAGCACCCCTCCTAGCACGGCTACGTCTCTGGCCTTCATGCCGCTCTGCGCCCAGAGGCTGGTGACACCCACGACGGCCAGGACGAGTACGGTGTTGTTTACCAAGAAGAACGTGGTGCTAGTCGCTCCAAAGTAGAGGTTGGTCCACAAGTCGGCTCCAATGAGCGAGAGCGCAACGAGCCAGTTCGCCCAACGGGCTCTCAGGAGTGGCTCTGCCACGAGATAGAGGATGCTCAGCATCGCCGTAGCGAAGATGGCCGCCACAAGCCACAGCGGAAGGGCAAGGTATAGGTAAGGGATCAATATTATTACGCAGATCATAAATGCTACGTCCCCGAGGTTGAGGACGCCTATGGAAGGACGTGCGAGCTGATAGTTGCGGAAGTAGACCCAGCCTAATAGCACCGCGATTGCAGTGAAGGCAACAACCACATAGAAAGAGGCGGCAAGCATCACAAGTCCTCCCGCCCGGCGGCCTCCTCCAGCGTCAACCTGGAGACGCCTCCTCCGCTATCATCAGGCACCCCAAAGGCGGTCTCTTTGAGATCGCAGCGTAGTGGTACCGGACGCCTCAATTCGCCTCGATGCTCTACAAGGTTCAGTTCCCGAACCGGGACGCCCTGCTCTCCTAGGCGCGTCTCGATGGCGCGCCGGACTCTCGGCTCGGCGCTTCTTCGCGCCACTACCTCTACAGCAACGCCCCCAGGAACTGCCCAGAAGCCGTAGCGTGCGGGCAAAGGTACCTCCTCAGCCCCCTCCAGTGCTTCCAGCACGTCGCGCGCAAACGTCCAGCCGCTCTCGTGACGAGTGGCCAAGCGGAGCTTGCCTAGTAGAGGGCTTGTAGCTTGCAGGTTGCGCAAGTTGCAGGTGAGAGGACCATCTATCTGTCGCGCCACATCTTGCGTATCGTAACGGAGCAGGATAGTAACTTCGCGGTACGGCGGAAGCGGGGTCGCCACGAGGGTTCCAGCCTGACCACTTCGAGCGGGCGTCCCGGTCTCCGGGTCTATTACCTCGAGCATTCCGGAGGTCGGGTCAAAGTGCAGGTGACCCTCCGAGCAGCTCTGTCCTTGAAACGGCCAAATCTCGGTCATCCCGTAGTCGTCATAAACCTCGACGAGCCCGAAGAGTTGCCGGGCACGTTCCTTGAGCCCCTCACTGACAAGTTCGCCCCCGACGGCGATGCGCTCTAGGCCAAAATCGTCGGGGCCATATGCGTGCTGGAGCCCGCATTCGACCAGTTCCCCGAGATAAGACGCGTAGGTCGTCATGAAGCTGACCTTGGGTTTCTTCCCAGGGATGCTTCTCTCTTCGGCTAACAGCGCGAGCGTACGCAGTGGCTCGACCAGACCGGCTAGATGCACCAGTGCTCCGATGCGGGCGCAGGCTCCGGCAAAGCAGGTGTTGCCTAGTGTGGCGCGGGAGCTGGTGCTCAGTTGCACGATGTCGCTCTCGTCAATCCGGTTGGTGGAGAGGTTGCCGATCGCAGAAAGGGCGATGTAAGTGCGCATCTCGTAGGCCGAGAAGTAGACGCTTGTGGGCTTGTTGGTGGTGCCGGTGGTTGTGGTACCAAAGCACGGCATCATCGTCCGACGCACGAAGGCGCCGGGGTCTTCCCGCAGCGCTTCTTTAGGGGTCGTGGGCAGGCGCGCAATGTCCTCGAAGCGGAGCCGATCGGGCTCGAGGGCGAGCCTCTCAAAGAGGTGTGCGTAGTAGCTTGTCTCCTGCGCAGCTCGCACCGCCTGAGTCCTGAAGCGGCGAAGGTGCAGCTCACGCCGGGTCTCTTCATCGAACACAGGGCCTCCGAGCTGGCTGCCACCATCTTCGACGTCGATCGCGCCGAATTCTCGCCTGGTCTCCGTTATCGCATCGATCAGATGGTCGAGCGACCACTGGGCAAAGGGGCTCCCAAGCCCTACGGAGGCGGCGAACCGTAACTGTGCCACTGCTGTCTTAAACACGTGTGCCTACCCCTTCTAATAGAAAGGTAGAGAGAACAACGCCTGATCCTCGACACTATACTCCGCCCCGGCGGGGATCTCCCATCACACCTTCCCGCCCTGCTAATGCAGGTTTCATCGGACAGCAAACAGCCTGGCATATGTTGGACACACACGCCAGGCTACCAGCCACCCTCATCGAGGGGGACATCCTTAATTTGCTCCACCGAGGAAGCCCGTGAGGACAGCCATAGAAAACATCTGCCTAAAGACCTTCACGTAATACGTCCGCATTGTGCTCACCACCTCTCTATGGTCTGTCGATTCTCGGTTCTCCTACAACTCCAGCGCTCCGTTGGGGATGCTAGTTGGTTCCACCGAGGAAGCCGGTAAGGACGGCGGTGGACAACATCTGCCTAAAGACCTTCACGTAGTATGCCCTCATCTGCTCGTCTCCTCTCTGCTCTTGGGCGGCCTTCCTGGTGGGCCGCTCCTTCTCTGTGTGCTTCTGAGGACCATAGTAGAGCGAGTGCGTTAGCTGAGCGTTAGCAAACTACGTAGAAACTACGTATCTCTTGGAGAAAATTGGTTTCTCATGCCAAATTATGTAGGAATTTCACCACCAGCGCGTTGTCGGAATAGCACCACCGTCTTTTTGACCAACCCGATCGGAGTGACCAACCCAGGAGCCCTGGAGATCGATGAGCGGTCGAAGGGTCCTCTCCGAGTACCTTCTTATGGTAGCTGTGCTCTGTGCTCGGCCATCCGCACGGCGACCTGATCGCGAGAGCGGAGGGCCAGCTTTTTCAATAGGTTGGCGACATGCTTGTCCACGGTACGCTCGGAGATCACCAACTCTTGAGCGATCTGGCGGGTGGAGAGCCCTTGTGCCACCAGAGTCGCGACCTCCCGCTCCCGGCGGGTGAGGGCTTTCTTGTTCCCCCACCCGCCAGCGGTCTCTCAGCTGCATGGGCGACTTCTTTGGAGAGGGCATACTCTGCAGCCTCTTCGGCCGACATCGCACGTCCCTCCGCAAATGCCGCTTCCCACGCCGCATCGTCGAGTTGGGAGCGCACGGCGGCAACACTGCGGTCGTAATCCGGACGGTCCGTACCATGTAGGGGAGCACCGATGGACTTGCGCAAGGCCTCTGCCGCCCCCCACAGCCGCGCTGCGCGCTCACCCTGCGCCTTCGCCCCGGCAAGGACTGCGAAGCTATCCAGAGAGTAAGCTACCCACTCCCAGTCTCCTACTTCTAGAATCAGCGCAAATCCTTCCTCAAGGAATCCCGCCGCCTCCTCGTAGTCGTCGCCCTTGTAGGCCGTCACTATCCCCAGCCAAACGAAGTTGCGGGCGACGGTCCACTTATCGTCCATCTCCCGAGACACAGAGACAGCTTCCATACCCAGCGCTCTCGCCTGCTCG
>DATDKO010000249.1:0-3002 GCA_036519935.1 Rubrobacter sp.
AGGAAGACCGGGTAGTGCGCAACGTAGGCGCCAAAGCCGGAGACGCCTTGGTTCTGACCAAACCGCTCGGTCTCGGTATCCTGACGACGGCGCTCAAGAGAGACATCGTCGCGGAGGAGGAGATAGAAGACGCCGTACAGACGGCCTCTCTCCTCAACAAGGCCGCCCGCGACGCGATGCGTGAGGTCGGCGTCTCCGCGGCCACAGACGTAACGGGCTACGGCTTCCTCGGCCACCTGACGGAGATGCTGGAGGCGAGCAGCGTCGGGGCGATCGTGCACAGAGACGAGATTCCGGTCTGGGAGCGGGCCGTGCCGCTTGCGAGCTACGGTGTCTACCCGGGCGGACTGAAGAGCAACAGGGAGTACCTGGAGACCCGTGTAACGGCGGAGGGCGTGGACCAGGACGACCTGCTCCCACTCTACGACCCGCAGACGAGCGGAGGGTTGCTCGTCGCTGTACCTGAGGCCAGGGCCCCCACGCTGGTCGGTGCGCTCGACAAGCGTGGCGTAAAGGGCGCCGTCGTCGGTGAGGTGATCGAGCACTCGGGAGTCAGGGTAACGAGGTAGCTTCCAGATTTCGCGGCTACGATCTGGTAACGTAGCAGCTGACCGGGTGAGATCTTCATTGCCAGAGACGAAGCTCCTGATGTTTTTCGCAATGCCCAAAGGTGTGTCAAAGCGGATCGCTGATGACTGACACCCGAAAGCTCGTATGCAATCCATACTGAACACCGCGCTGCCTTTCTTCGCCCTGATCTTCTGCGGCTACGTCGCAGGGCGCCTCAAGCTACTGGACGAGACGGCCGCCGCTGGGGTGAACACGTTCGTCTTCTACTTCGCCCTGCCGGCCTTCCTGTTCGGCCTGATGTCCTCCTCGCCCATAGGAGAGGTCGTGAACGGGCCGTTTATAGGGGCGTACGTGACGGCGAGCCTCGCCGTCTTCACGCTGGCCGCGCTCGTCGGACGCCGACTCTTCGAGATCGGACGCGCCGAGGCTGCGGTGCAGGGGCTCGCGGCCGTGCTGGCGAACACGGGCTACATGGGTATACCCCTGATCTCCGCGGTCTTCGGCAGGGAGGCCGCCGTCCCCATCGTCGTCGGACTCACCCTCGACGGCGTGCTGATGATCCCTCTCGGTATCGTGATCATCGAGTCCTCCAAAGGCCGCGCTGAAGATCTCACCCATACAGCGCTCACCACCTTCTCCGCCCTCGCTCGAAACCCCCTGATACTCTCCATCTTCGCCGGCCTGGCCGTCTCGACAGCAGGGCTCTCCGCCCCAACTCCCCTGGCCAGCTTCCTCGATCTACTCGGCGGCACGGCAGGCCCCTGCGCCCTGTTCGCCCTCGGCGCCACCCTCGCAGGACGCACCGTGGCGGGAGGCACAGCCGAAGTCTCCTACATGACGTTCATGAAGCTCGCACTTCACCCTGCTGCCCTCTTTTTCACGACCACCGTAATCTTCAGCGTCGACCCTCTATGGGCCACCGCAGCCCTGCTCGGCGCAGCCCTCCCCATCGCCGCCAACGTCTTTATTGTCGCCCGCCAGTACGACGTCTACGTCACCCGTACCTCGAGCGCTATCCTGGTCTCCACGGCGGTCTCCATGATCTCCGTCTCGGCGTTGTTGTTGGTCCTCCAATAGGGCGGAAAACCGTACCAAGGTCCAGGTGGGATTCCACCCTTCGTCCGGTGTAATGATAGACGCTCCCTCATACGATGTGGGCGCACATCAAGGCTTGATATCAACCTCGTCGATGGTATTGCTTGTTTGGCCGGCCAAGTAGAGTCGGTAAGAGAGGAGGACAACATGGCCCGTATCAGGGAGACCATCGAGCGCGAGGTAAAGGAGTGGCCTGGGGTCGAGGCGAGGGTTCACCGGTTCGGCGGGGTCGAGTTTCGGGTAAACGGGCATGAGATCGGGCACCTGCACGGCGACAGGATGGCCGACCTCCCCTTCCCTGTGAGGATGAGAGAGGAACTCGTCGAGTCAGGCAAGGCGCAACTTCACCACGTGCTGCCGCAGACAGGGTGGGTCAGCTACTACCTGAGTGGCGAGGAGGATGTCGCCGGGGCACTGGACCTGTTCAAGAAGAATTACGACCGTTTGACGGCGCGCAAGAGTGCAGGGGACGCTGGCCGGGCTGGGCGCCGGCCAGCGTCGGACATTTCGGAAGTTGCTGATCCGGGTAAGGAGTAATCTCGATCCCGGGTTCGAAGCGTAGAAGTAAACTTTTCTAGACAGCATATTTTGGAGATGATGAGATTGGCATTCGGAGACCGACGTTTGAGGGTTGCAGGTATCAGCGGCAGGTTGCGAGTGGGCTCGACGAACTTCGGCTCGCTCAGGCGGGCGCCTGCTGCGTCCGAGGATGCCGTGGCTTGAGCGCCGAGGAAGTAGCGACAGAGAAAGTCGAGGTCTCGAGGCGGCTCCTGATAGGGGTTTTGATCTCGGGCGTCTTCGTCTCTGTGCTCAACAGCTCTATGGTCAACGTCGTGGTTCCTGTTATAGGAAGGGACTACGGCGTCACGGAGGCGCAGGTCGGGTGGGTGATCACCGGCTACCTGCTGACCTACGCCGTGGGCATCCCGCTCTACGGGCGCGCTGCGGACGTATTCAGCATCCGCCGCGCTTTCATGGTAGGTCTCATTGCGTTCGCTGCGGGGAGCCTCATCTGTGCGTTGGCGCCGAGCCTCGGTGCGCTCGTCTTCGGGCGAATCGTACAGGGTGCTGGCGGGGCTGCGATACCGGCGCTCGCTAGCGTCTCCGTCACAAAGGTACTCCCTCCCGGCGAGCGGGGGGCGGCGTTGGGCCTCATAGTCTCCAGCGTGGGCATCGGGGCTGCAATAGGCCCCATTCTCGGCGGCGCTGTTGGGGCGCTGGCGGGCTGGCACTATTTGTTCGTCGGGACCCTCATTTTGACGGGCGCCCTGATCCCGGCCGCGCTCTATGTCCTACCTGACGACAGCCCGGAGGAGGCGCGCGGCTTCGACCTGCCT